>NZ_ALPM01000089.1:37080-63057 GCF_000294595.1 Arthrobacter sp. TB 23
TGGGCGCGCCGGCCACTTCTGGCAGCATCAACGCCGGCCACGAGCTGAGCCGCTTCCGGTGACTTCGCCCGGTCGGGCTCCGTCGCTTCCCCCATTGTGGGGGCGCCCTCACCTGGCGCGGAACCTACGTCCCCGTGTGAGACTGGCTGTCCCCCAGTGTTAGCTGAGTGATGGGTGTCGCTCATTAGACCTCAAGCAGCTCGGTTTCCTTGCGCTTGAGCAGCTCGTCAATGGTGTCCGTGTGGGACTTGGTCCGCAGATCGAGTTCTTTTTCGCCGCGCGCGCCTTCGTCTTCCCCGGCGTCGCCATCCTTGACCGCCTTGTCGATGCCGTCCTTCGCCTTACGCCGGATATTCCGGATGGCGATCTTGGCGTCTTCAGCCTTGGTTTTGACCAGCTTCACGTACTCCTTGCGGCGTTCCTCGGTCAGCTCGGGCAGGACCACCCGGATGATGTTGCCATCATTGGAGGGGTTGGCGCCGAGGTCCGAATCGCGCAGGGCCCTCTCGATATCGTTCAGTGCTGCCCTATCGAACGGGGTAATCAGGAGCGTACGTGCCTCAGGGTTCTGGAATGAGGCCAGCTGCTGGAGAGGCGTTGGGGCACCGTAGTAGTTGACCATCACCTTGGAAAACAGCGAGGCATTCGCGCGTCCGGTGCGAATCGTGGCGAAGTCTTCCTTCGCCGCTTCCACAGCCTTGTCCATTTTCTGGGTGGCTTCTAGCAATGTCTCGTCGATCACTGTAACTCCTAAGCTGTGCGTCAGCTGAGCAACAGCCGCGCGTCGTCCGGTTCAGTTTTCAATCCTAGTTCACCTGAGCCACCCATCCGGGGCAGGCTCATGACGTGCCTAGGTGGTTACCGTGGTTCCAATCTTTTCTCCAAGGATTGCGCGGGTGACGTTCCCCTCCCCCTCCATGCCGAAGACAACCATCGACAGGTCGTTGTCCTTGCACATGGTCATGGCGGTCTGGTCCATGACGCGGATGTCCTGGCGCAGGGCGTCGTCGTAGGACAACGTCTCAAGCTTCTTCGCGGTGGGATCCTTGTGCGGGTCCGCGGTGTAGACACCGTCGACACCGCTTTTGGCCATCAGGACCAGGTCTGCATGCACTTCAAGGGCACGCTGGGCCGCCACCGTGTCCGTGGAGAAGTACGGGAGTCCAGCACCGGCGCCGAAAATGACCACGCGGCCCTTTTCGAGGTGGCGAATAGCGCGGCGCGGGATGTAGGCCTCGGCCACCTGTCCCATCGTGATCGCACTTTGCACCCGGGTTTCGACTCCCGCCTGTTCCAGGAAATCCTGCAGGGCGAGGCAATTCATCACCGTACCCAGCATCCCCATGTAGTCAGCCCGGGACCGGTCCATGCCGCTCTGCGAGAGTTCGGCGCCGCGGAAGAAGTTACCCCCGCCGACCACGATCGCGACCTCGACCTGGCCGACCGTGGCTGCGATCTGTTTGGCTACCGATCGCACGGTCTCAGGGTCGACGCCGAGCTTTCCGCCACCGAAAACTTCGCCGGAGAGCTTGAGGAGCACCCGGCGTCGGCGGGTTTCCCGGCCTTGCGTGCCCAAATCAGAGTTGTCCATGGTGCCTCCCAGGGCGGTTGTGGGGTTTCGTTGCTAAAAGAATACGTTGCAGTGCTGACGGGAATGGTCCCTAGCAGGAAAGGGGGACAGGACACTTGGGCAGGAAAAAGGGGTGGTCACCGTGGCGACCACCCCTTCTCCTGTGTCTTACTTTGTCCTAGCGGACCTAGGCACCGACCCGGAAACGGGCGAATGCGCTTGGCTTTGCGTTGGCTTCAGTCAGCACCTGAGCGACTGACTTCTTGGCATCCTTCGCGAATGCCTGGTCCACAAGCACTCCCTCTTTGAAGAAGCCGGTGAGGCGACCTTCAACGATCTTGGTCAGTGCGGCCTCTGGCTTGCCTTCGGCGCGTGCCGTTTCGTCGGCAATGCGGCGTTCGGTCTCAACGAGTTCCGCTGGTACGTCGTCGCGCACCAGGTACGTCGGCGAGTAGGCAGCAATGTGAACCGCAATGTCGTGAGCGGCTTCCTTGGCTGCATCGCCTTCGCCCTCAATTGCGAAGAGTACGCCCACCTGCGCGGGAAGATCCTTTGAGGTCTTGTGGAGGTAGGCGTCAACAATGCCACCCTCAATGCGTGCAAGGCGGCGGATTGCTACCTTTTCGCCCAGCAGGGCGCCGGCCTCGATGACGTGCTCGGAGACGGGCTTGCCGTCAACCGTGTACGCGAGGAGGGAGTCGACGTCGGCTGCGCCGGATTCGATCGCTGCGGCGAGGACCTTGTTGGAGAATTCAACGAAGGGGCCGGCCTTGGCGACGAAGTCGGTCTCGCAGTTGACCTCAACCATGACGCCGACGTTGCCGTCGACCTTGGCAGCCACGAGGCCCTCAGCGGTTGAGCGGCCTTCGCGCTTGGTTGCACCCTTCAAGCCCTTAATGCGGATGAGCTCCATGGCCTTGCCGGCATCGCCGTCAGCCTCGTCGAGGGCTTTCTTTACGTCCATCATGCCAGCGCCAGTGCGCTCGCGCAGTGCCTTGATATCGGCGGCGGTGTAGTTCGCCATCTGAACTCCTAGGTATGTTGTGTCTAAGAAGAGCTATGCCTGCAGGCGGTGACGCCTGGGCACATGGAGAAGGGGGCGCGGATTTTCACCCGCACCCCCAAATCCAGTTACTTGCTGTCGTCTGCTACTGGAGCTTCTTCGGCTGCTGGGGCTTCCTCAGCGGCGGGGGCAGCATCGGCTGCGGCTTCGGTTGCTGCTGGAGCTTCCTCGGCTGCTGCCTCTGCTGGCGCGGCGTCGGCTGCTGGTGTGGCGCTATCGCCAAGCAGCTCGCGCTCCCACTCGGCCATTGGCTCGGCTGCTGCTTCGGTGTCATTTCCACCGGAGCGGTTGTGACGGGCGATCAGGCCCTCTGCCACTGCATCTGCTACCACGCGGGTGAGCAGGTGAACGGCGCGGATGGCGTCGTCGTTGCCGGGGATCGGGAAGTCAACTTCGTCGGGGTCGCAGTTGGTATCGAGGATCGCGACCACTGGGATGCCGAGCTTCTTGGCTTCGTCGATGGCCAGGTGTTCCTTCTTCGTGTCAACGATCCACACGACTGAAGGAGCCTTGGTCAGGTTGCGGATACCACCGAGGTTGGTTTCCAGCTTGGTGAGTTCGCGGCGCAGGAGGAGGAGTTCCTTCTTGGTGTGACCGGAGCCGGCCACATCGTCGAAGTTGATTTCCTCGAGCTCCTTCATGCGCTGGATGCGCTTGGAGACGGTCTGGAAGTTGGTGAGCATGCCACCGAGCCAGCGCTGGTTGACGTAGGGCTGGCCAACACGGGTAGCCTGCTCGGCGATGGCTTCCTGTGCCTGCTTCTTCGTACCGACGAAGAGGACAGTGCCGCCGTGCGCGACGGTGGCCTTGATGAACTCGTAGGCGCGGTCAATGTAGGACAGTGACTGCTGCAGGTCGATGATGTAGATGCCGTTGCGCTCGGTGAAGATGAAACGCTTCATCTTCGGGTTCCAGCGACGGGTCTGGTGGCCAAAATGTACGCCGCTGTCGAGCAGCTGGCGCATGGTAACGACTGGCATGTCGTTCCTTTCTATCGGCAGGGCGCAGGGCGCCTGTTCTGCCTGTTGACGGTTGCTAGTGTTCCGTTCGGGTTGAACGTCACTCCTGGTACCGGTTGGTTTTCACCCATGGAGTCCATCACCGGAAACGAATCCGGACCGTTGGACCCATGCCCTTCGCTATCCGTGAGATAGCTGGGGTCGAGGTACGCGTAGTCAGATGCGACGAGCCGATGTGTGCCAGAAATGTTCTCCGGGCACGCGGCATCGCAGCAAACTGCTGTGTTGAGTCTACTACATGGCAGGAGTCGACCGGGACGGGGATCCGGGGCTCTGGCAGTCAGAAGAGTGCGGTTACCCACATAGGTGCAGACAGCGACCCACGCGGAATGAAACGGCGGAACAGTTGTTGCATGAGCACGAAACTCTTCCGTCGACGAGCAATCATTCTCGCAGTGTTAGTGGTCACGGCGCTGGGCAGCACTGGATCGATAGCCACCGGGTCCATAGCGACCGGATCCATGGCCACGACGGCAACGGCGTCGGCGTCGGCGTCGGCGTCGGCGTCGGCGTCGGCGACCTACGATCCCCCGTGGGGTTGGCCGCGCACGCCTACCCCGGTAGTGCTGAGGCACTTCGATCCACCAGCGCAGCGCTGGCTGCCGGGACACCGCGGCGTCGATCTGGCCGCAGCTGACGGGGCGGTGGTACTCAGTCCGGCACCGGGCAGGGTGGTCTTCGCCGGATGGGTTGTCGATCGCCCGGTGATGACCATCGACCATGGCGGCGGGCTGTTGAGCAGCTTTGAGCCGGTCGCCGCCCTCCTCGACCGGGGTGAGGTGGTCGAGGAGGGCCAGACGCTGGGGACGGTCGCTTCGCTAACGGCCGGGTCGCACTGCCCCGCGGGATGTCTTCATTGGGGCGTGCGACTGAGGGGTGAGTACGTCAATCCGCTCAATTATGTGCTGGACCGCAGGCCGTCGGTCCTGCTGCCGCTGCATGGCCCCTGACGTCCCGCCCCAGTCATTACGCGAAAGCCTCATCCAGCACGTCATGCGACGGGCGTCATGGAGCACGTAATGCGACAGGCACCCGGAAGGCTCAGGCGCCCTTGATATTCCAGCCGCTTAAACGAACGCGGCGATCCCGGTGATGGCCCGCCCGGTCACGAGGGTGTTGATTTCGTGGGTGCCCTCGTAGGAGTACACCGCTTCGGCGTCGGAGAAGATCTTGGCCATTTCGTAATCCGTGACGATGCCGTTTCCACCCAGCAGGCTGCGGCCCATTGCGACGGTTTCGCGCATCCGCGCCGTGGTGAAAGCCTTGGCCAGTGCCGACTGCTCGTCCTTGGCCTGCCCTTCGTCCTCGAGCTGGGCCAGCCGGACCATCATGCCCATTGAGCTGACCGTGTTGCCCAGCATTTCGACGAGTTGTTGCTGGACCAGCTGGAAGGAGGCCAGCGGACGGCCAAACTGGTGACGTTCGACGGCATATCGCCGTGCCACATCAAATGCCGCGAGCTGCTGGCCTACCGCCTGCCACGCAACCGAGAGTCGGGTTACCTTCAGTACCTTGTTGGTGTCTTTGAAACTGTTGGCGCCTTTGAGGTGGAAGTCATCATGGACCACCACGTTGTCGAGGGTGATGTCGGCGTTTTCGACGGTGCGCAGCGCGATCTTATTCTCGATCTTGGTGGCGCTATAGCCCTTGAGCGTGGTGTCAACGAGGAAGCCTTTGACCTGGTTATCGGCGAGATCGCGAGCATAGATGACCACCCAGTCGGAGAACGTGGCGTTGCCAATCCACCGTTTGGCGCCGTTGATGATCCAGCTATCGCCTTCCCGGCGGGCCGTGGTGCGGGTGCCGCCTGCGACATCAGATCCGCCCAGGGGTTCAGTCAGCCCGAAAGCGCCGATCTTTTTCATCGAGTAGATATCGGGCAGCCAGGCTTCCTGCTGTTCCGGCGACGCGAGCTCCTCGATTGATCCGGTGAACAGACCGTCGTGAACACCCAGGAAGGTGGCAATTGAGGTATCGGCGCGGGTGATCTCGGCGTGCATTAGCCCGGCGAACAGGTTTGAGTACCCCTGCCGGCGGACTGGGCTCATCACGTCCAGCTCGGCAAGCTTGGGAATGAGGTCTTTCGGGAAGGTTGAATCGTTCCACCACCCGGTGGCGTGCGGCTTCACCTCGGTCCGCAGGAACTGGCGGATCTCCTCGAGCCGATCCCGCTCTTTTTGACTCAGGAGCGCCTCGAAAGAGTAGAAGTCGCCGTCGGCATAGGGAAGGTTGTTTACATCGATGACTGGCTTGCTCATGCGGGTGTCCTTTGCGTCGTCCAGCGGTTCTTTCGCTCTATGTTACCCACGAGTAACTTCCTTGCCAATCATCTGGAGCGCGGAACGACAAAGTCCCCGGAACAGAAGCGTTCCGGGGACTTTGAAAGGGGGTAGGGCTGCTGGGGCTTAAACCCAGGACAAAGGGATTAGCAACTCCGGTCTTTCGTTGGTTTCCGGTGCATTCGATCCCCCGCAATTCCCAGCAATAGCGCCAGTCGAGTGATTCCAACTGATCATTATCTTTCGCCCTTGCTCGTTGTTTCCGGTGGGTAAGCGGTGGGCTAAGCGCCACCGGGCGTGCGGCCGACCCGCATGAGTGTGGCGAGCCTATTGAGAAGCGCCAAGATCTTCCCTGGACGATTGACGATCGCAGGATTATCGTCGTGGCGGTTTTGCAGTCCTGGTTACTTTGCAGTCCTGGTTACAAGGTGTGCAGATGTGGAATGAGGACAACATGCGCAGAATCTCGTCAGCGGCCAACGCCAAGGTGTATAGCGGCGGTGTGGCCGAAGATGGTTTCTTGCGTGCTCTCCCAGAGGCAAGAACGGTGCGAGCCGTTCCTGGCAGCAAGGGAAAGAGCACATTTTCGACGGGTCGAACCTTGCCGAACTCGACTGTGGCCGCGCCGTGGTGCTGGCCTCCGGTGGTCTCCAAAGACCCCATCGAACGGCGTCTCACCGTCTGGGTCGCGGGCCAGCGCAAGCAGATCCTTAATGGTTCCATCAGCAATGATCGGCGGGAACTGCTGCAAGCTGCATTCGGAGACTGGGTAGGGCTCCCACCTCCGGCGCCAGAGACCAGCATGTGGGACCGGCGCCTGACCGAGGTGGCGGACGTGTTCGCTAATGAGGGCCACCCACCTCGATTCAGGAGAGGCGACGACCGGCACGAGAACACCCTGGCAACCTGGCTGGTCACCCAGCGCGGCCTCCACCGCCGCGGCAACCTGGCTGGTCACCCAGCGCGGCCTCCACGCACCGGCACCCTGGATCCGACTCGGCAGGCACGCCTGGATGAGCAACTCCCCGGATGGGTTGCTGGCTGGCGGTAGTTGAACCAACGTAAGGTCAGCAACCCACCTCAACGGGCAAAAATGACGAGACAGACAGCTCGGCATGTCACTCCATATAGATCGTCTCACTTACCACAGCCCGGCGAGTGGGAGCCGACTGGATGGCTATTCTCAGCTGTCTGGTGCTACGTCAGTGCCGGGTGCGCGCGAAAAATTGAAATCGGTCACCACGGAATACTGATCGGGTCCATTCGACTGGAACGCCGCTGGCGTTCAGACCGCGCCGTTGAATCAGCAGCAAGGGAGCGCCCATTTCGATAGCGAGAAGGCGAGCTTCGAGCGGACCGGCAATCGTGGTCATGACGGAGTCTTCCGCCTCGGTAATTTCGATACCGTAACGGGTGCTGAGAACGGCATACAGGGACCCCTTTTCAGTGAGGTGTTGTTGCAGATCGGGAAGCAATCCAGGCAGGTACGCTGCCTCGTGGGCCAGCGGTTCGCCATTGATGAAACGTACCCGTTCGATGCGCGTGAGTTTCGTTTCGAGAGGGACACGCAGCCGTGCAGCGAGTTGCTCGTCGGCGAGCACAGGCTCGATCCCGAGGATGTTGGATGCGCTTTTGAGGTGCTGCGCCTCGGCATCTTCGGTGAATGACGTGAGCTGGCGGATGTAGGCGGGATGCGGCGGCGCCACAAATGTCCCCTTGCCTTGGGTGCGGTTGAGTATGCCCTCGGCCACGAGCTCGGAAATGGCCTGCCGGACAGTGGTCCGCGATGTCGCGTACCGGGCGGCAAGGGAGCGCTCTGTCGGCAAGGGCGCCCCTGGGCCGGCCACGAGCGCGAGGCGGCGCAGGTCCTCCTTCACCTGGTAGTACTTCGGCGCGGCGTAGTACTTCGGCGCGGCGAAGGCCGGAACGGTCATGGAGCAATAATACCGCCGATAGTACCGCCGATACCCAGCGGAAATTGGTCTAGGCCAATCTATTGACTTCGAAATTGGTCTAGTCCAAACTCGGGGAAGGGCCGCTGCTGGCTCGGATGTTTCGGGCGGAAAAGGAGTATCACTGATGATTACTAACAAGAGGAGCAACCGCAGTGGGGCGGCCGTAGCCACCGGCATTGCGATTGCCATGGCGCTGTCAGGCTGCTCCGGAGGCGGCGAACCTGAAGCGGGCGACGGAACCCTTGAGGTGTGGGCACACTCCGGCCAGGCTTCCGAAGCAGAGGCCCTGCAAACCCTCGTCGATGAGTTCAACTCTTCCAATGAAGAGCTGACCGTCGAACTAACCCTCATTCCCGAGGCTGACTACACGCAGACAATCCAGGCCACGTCAGCAGATGAACTGCCGGACATCATAGAAATGGACGCCCCGACAATGGCGGCGTTTGTCTACGACCGCAAACTTGTTCCCCTTGACGGCGTAGTCTCCCAGGAAACGCTGGACAACAGGATCTCCGGCGTGGCGGAGAGCGGCACCTACAACGACGAGACCTATGCCGTGGGCATGTTCGACGTCGGACTGGGCATGTGGGGCAACCGGACCCTTCTGGAGGAAGCCGACGTCGAAATCCCGACCACCGCTGAAGAAGCCTGGACTGCGGAGGAATTCAGTGGGATTCTCGAGACACTCTCGGAGGCGAACCCCTCCGGCGCGGCACTGGATCTGGGTGAAGCAAACGGTTTCGCCGCTGAGTGGGGAACCTTCACCAGCACCCCGCACATCTGGTCGGCCGGCGGAACGCTCATCAAAGACGGAAAAGCTGACGGCGTGATCAACAGCCCCGCCAATGTCGATGCCTTGGAAGAGTGGGCTTCCTGGAAGCCGTACACCGACCCGAACACGGACGGCAGCGCACTTCAGTCTGAGCGCGTAGCCCTGAGCGTGACCGGAAACTGGGCCTACCCGGCCCTGAGCGAGGCACTCGGTGAGGATCTGGTGCTAATGCCGCTGCCCGAGTTCGGTCTGGGAACCAAATCCGGCCACGGCTCCTGGCAGTGGGGCGTAACCCCGACGGCAGACCCTGCGGAGGCCGGCCAGTTCATCGACTTCCTGATGACTGACGAAAGCATTCTCACAATGACTGAAGCCAACGCCGCTATCCCCGGCAGCACCACGGCCCTTGAACAGAGCGAACTCTACGGCGAAGGCGGCGAGCTGGAACTCTTCGCCACAGCCCTGGCCAGCGCCTGCGGTTCCGAGAACGTCACCGAGGAATGCATCGCGGTTGCCCGTCCGGTAACCCCCGGCTACCCGACGGTCACCAGCTCCTTCGGAAGTGCCCTCCTCGCCATCTGGGGCGGCGGCGACGTCCAAGAGGAACTCGACTCGGCAGCCAGTGCCATCGATTCCGACTTCTCGAGCAACAACGGCTACCAAGAGGACTAAAAGGCCATCAGGGTGGGGCTGCCATGGCAGCCCCACCCTCATAGCGAGGAGAGCGTTATGGCCCAATCAACCGGCCTTGTAACTCCGGCAGGTACTGCTGTTGAGCGACGCCAGAAGACGAGAAGAACCGGGAGCCGTGTGGCAGGCCCCCTGATGGCCGCCCCGGCGGTTCTGCTGCTGATCCTCTTTCTTGCCATTCCTTTTCTGTCGGCGATCTTCTTCTCCCTGCACAGCGTGCGGCTGGGAGACCCCCGCCCACCGAACTTTGTCGCTATCGACCAGTACGTGCAGATTTTCACCGAACCCACGGTTTCCCGCGAGTTCTTCAGCGCACTGCTGCACAACTTCCTCTTTGCTGCTGTGGTGGTTCCGGTTCAAACCGGACTGGCACTCGCGCTGGCCATGCTGGTAAGCAAGCACATTCCGGGTATCGGCCTCTTCCGGTCCCTCTACTTCCTGCCAGTCGTGTTTCCAATTGCACTCGTTGCCATCATCTGGCGCCTGATCCTCTCCCGCGGCGACCAGGGTCTACTCAACCAGGCACTGAACTTCTTCTCGGTCGGAAACTTCGGCAACCAGGACTGGCTCGGATCCGAATTCACCGCCCTGGCCTCCGTGATCGTGCTCTCGATCTGGCAGGGCGCCGGATTCCAGATGGTCATCCTCCTGGCGGGACTGCAGCAGGTGCCGGGCGACCTGTACGAGGCTGCCGAACTGGACCGCGCCAACCCCTGGCAGAAGTTCCTGCACGTGACTCTCCCCGGAATCCGCACCACACTGGTTTTCGTAGCCCTCTATACGACCATCCTTTCCCTGCGGGTCTTCGACCAGATCTATGTCCTGGCCAAAGGCGGCGGCGGTCTCAACGAAGACGCCGCCCGGACGGTCATGTACGAGGCCGTCACCGCCGCCTTCGACGAAAATAACATCGGGCGCGCAAGCGCGATCTCCGTCGTGTTCTTCGTGATCGTGGTCATCCTGTCCCTTATTCAGCGACGCGCTACCCGCGAGCGGGAGGACTAAGCCATGACAACGGTTCGCACATCTCAAAAAATGAGCCGACGACAGCGGCAAGCACTTCTTCCCCGGTATCTCACCCTGCTCATCACCGGGGCACTATTCCTCGCCCCAGTTGCCTACATGGTGGCGGCGTCTCTGGCACCGGCCGAGGACACCCTGTCCGGCTTTGAAGTCTTCGATGTCTCCCAGTGGGGACTGCACAACTACGCTGGCGTGGCCAGCAGCCTGTCCTCCGACAGCACAGGGCATCTGTACCAGTTCTTCCTGGTCTCATTCACGGTGACAGTCTCCGTCGTCGGACTGGGCCTGCTGGTGAACTCAATGGCAGCGTACGCGCTATCCCGCCTGTCCTGGCGCGGCAGGGACCTAACCCTGCTCGGCATTCTGCTCCTGCTGGTGGTTCCCTTCGAAGCCGTTGCGGTGCCCATGTTCTACCTCTACAACGACGCACGGAACACCCTGTGGATCCAGATCGCACCCTTCGTCGGCAACGCGCTCTCCATCTTCCTGTTCTACTCGTTCTTCTCCGGGATACCCAAGAGCATCGACGAGGCCGCACGGATGGACGGTGCCGGACCCTTGCGCATCTTCTTTCGAATCATTGCGCCGATGAGCAAGCCGGCATACGCATCCGTTGCCATCCTGACTTTTCTGGCGCAGTGGGGCATGTTCCTGTGGCCGGTGCTGATGATCTCGGATCCGAGCCTGCGGCCGCTGCCGCTCCAGATCAGCGTGTTCGCCGGCCAGCTTCCGCCTGCCTGGGGCCAGGTCATGGCCTTTGGAGTGCTCCTGGTGATTCCCGTGATAATCGTCTTCCTGCTGTTCCAGCGCTGGTTCATCGAAGGCGTGGCCAGCTCGGCCGTCAAGGGCTGAGCCCTACCCACCCGGCAGGCACACACCATCAGAAAGGACTGGCCTTGGACGTCCTGGTTTTGGCTGATCCGTCGGCGATCGGATCCCATGCCGCTGATCTCGTAGCCCGTCGGATGACGGACAAGCCTGACACGGTCCTCGGGATAGCAACCAGTTCATCGCCGCTGGTACCTACCGGGCACTCTCCCGAAGGCGCACGCAGGCCAAGGTCACGCTCGAGAGGGTGCGCTGCTTCGCTCTGGACGAATACGTGGGCCTACCTGACGGGCACCCGGCGAGCTATGCCGGCGTCGTCGTTGAAGAGGTGACCGGGCCTTTGGGATTGAACCCCGAGAACGTATACACCTCCGACGGGAGCGCCGCGGATCTCCAGCAGGCCTGCCTGGACTATGAGAACGCTCTTACCTCCGCCGGAGGTGTGGATCTCCAGATTCCGGGAATTGGCACGAATGGGCACATCGGCTTCAACGAACCGATGTCTTCCCTGGCCTCCCGCACACAAAATAAGGCTCTGTCTGAACAGACACGCAAGGACAACGCGTGGTTCTTTCGTGAGGGCGAGAGCGTACCCTCGCGCTGCATCACCCAAGGGCTGGGCACCATCATGGACGCGCGGCAGATAGTTTCCGTAGCACAGGGAAAATCGAAAGCCGAGACACTCGCAGCCGCGGTAGACGGCCCGGTCAGCAGCATGCGACCGGCGTCCCTCCTTCAATTCCATCCCGACGCACCGGTGGTGCTGGATGAAGTTGCCGCATCACGGATGGCGTTCACGGACTACTACCGGTCCGGCGCCTCGGCAAAGCCGCTCCTCATCGGGAAGGCACCGTGACATTCCGGCTGCCGGATCACTGGGTATGGGACAGCTGGCTCGCTGACGACGGGGAGAACTATCACCTGTTCTTCCTCCGTGCGAGCAGGGCGCTGATCGATCCTGACAGACGCCACCACGGAGCGTCTATCGGGCACGCAGTCTCCGCTGACCTGGAGGAATGGACTCTCCTTCCGGACGCACTCACCGCCGCCGGCGCACCCGCATGGGATGACCTCGCCACGTGGACCGGCTGCACCGTCCGTGGCACGGACGGCACCTGGCATCTGTTCTACACAGGCGTCAGCCGCGCCGAGAATGGGCTACAGCAGAGGATCGGGTCCGCCGTATCCGATGACCTCGTAACCTGGACGCGGTCCGAAATGCCTGCCCTCGAAGCCGACCAGCGCTGGTACGAAAAGCTGGGTGAGGGCACCTGGCCTGATGAAGCGTGGCGGGACCCTTTCGTCTTCTTTGACGAGGACACGCAATTGTGGCAAATGGTGATCACAGCCCGCAACCGAACCGGTAATCCCGACCAGCGCGGCGTCGTCGGGCACGCAGTGAGCCCAAACCTCACGCACTGGGATACGCGCCCGCCACTGTCTTCCCCGGCCGGTTTCGGCGAGATGGAAGTAATTCAGTCACGACAGGTTGACGGCGAGACCGTTCTGATTTTCTCCTGCCTCCCCGACAAGGCGCCGGGCATTCCGTTTGAAACTTCAAGCACCGGCACGTGGATTGCGTGTGGGGAGAGCCTGCTCGGACCGTGGGACCTGACGGGAAGCTCCAGCTTCTTTCTGCCGGGACTCTACGCGGTGCAGCTCTACAGGAAGCGCGACGGAGAGTGGGTTGTCTTCGGCTTCCAAAACAGCGTGGACGGCCGTTTCGTTGGGGAGATTGGGAGCCCTGTTCCCCTCACGGAAGTTCTGGCCGGACGAACCCTCTTTCCGTACACCCCGACTACCGACGGATAACCTGCACCACCACCACTAAAGGAGAACAGCACTATGTTCAAACAATTGATGGCAGCCGGCTCGGCAGCCGCACTCATAGTCGGCGGCACCATGCTCGGTGCCGCACCCGCCCTTGCCTCACCCGCAAAGGCCGGCGACAAAACCACCGACGTGACCGTGATGTCTTTCAACATCCACTACGGGGCTGACGGTGACAATAATTTCGACCTCGAACGCGCAGCATCCGTGATCGAAGTTTCGGGTGCGGAAATCATTGGTCTGCAGGAAGTGGACAACCATTGGGGAGCGCGCAGCGAATTCTTGGACGAGGCTTCATGGCTTGCGGAACGGCTCGACATGCACGTCGTCTACGGAGCTAACCTCGACGAACCACCGCTGCCCGGCGATGTGGACAACCGCCAGTACGGCACAGCCATCCTCAGCGAATACCCCATCATCTCCTCCACGAACCACCTCCTGACGAACATCGAGTACGAAGAACGACCCACCGAACAACGCGGATTGCTCGAAGCCGTGGTGAACATCCGTGGGGCCCACCTTTCCTTCTACAACACCCACCTGGACTTCCAGCGGGAAGAGCAGCGGGCGCTGCAAGTTAAGGAAATAATCGATATCACCGGCAGCAATGATCGGCCGGCGGTCATCGTCGGGGACCTCAACGCGACGCCGGACGCACCGGAGCTGCAGCCCCTATTCTCAGTATTCACTGACAGCTTTGCCGCACTCGGGCAGAACGAGGACTACACCTTCGCTCCGGATCTAGAAGGGCTTCCCGGAAGCGGGTCAGTGGAGAACCCCACCCTGCGCATCGACTACATCCTGACCGCACGCGGGGCCACTGCGACGTCCGCGGAGGTCATCAAGACCACAGCATCGGATCACCTGCCTATCATCGCCGAACTTTCGGTGACGAAGTCGCCCAACGGCTTGGTGAAGTAGCTGCAACAAGAGATGAAATCGGGACAGTACAGAGGGCCGGAAGTAGTCCTGGCAGTCGACGTCGGCGGGGCCACAGTCAAGGGCTCGGTCTTCGTTGACGGGGTCGAAAAAACCTCCGAACACGCTGTCCCAACGTTCGAAGAGTCCTCCGGCGCCTTGTCGACGCGGTCCTCGCGGCGCTATCAGCACTTGCGGGGGCCGCTCGTGCGCTGGGCCACGAACCGACCGCCATTGGAGCAGGCAGACCCGGACTCGTGGACACAAGCGCGGGTCTGGCCCACCCTTCGCGGTGGAAATGCTCCTAAGGCGGCAGCTGGGCCGTCTGGAGGCCAACCCCTGGTTCACCCGGAAACACTACGTGCAGAAGACCCATGTACCGGCCTGACAACACCGTTCCGCTCGCAGCGTTTGGTCAGCGCCTGGATTGAATTCGGTGGGTTTCCGGTGGATGCCTACCTCAGACTCCCAATGCAAAGAGCCCCTGATCCGCGTTTCCGCAGGCCAAGGGCTCTCTTTAGTAGGGCTGCTGGGGCTTGAACCCAGGACAAACGGATTATGAGTCCGCTGCTCTAACCAGCTGAGCTACAGCCCCGCGAAGTGATCGCCGAAGCGACTATGTCAGTCTAACGACACCGAAGTATTCTAACGACCCCGCAGCATTTGCCGAACTCGCCCCTGGCGGCACCCGGCCGGTGGCCTGTCAGACCGCCTCGGATTCCAGCAACTCGCCGTAGTACAGGCCCTCAAACGTCGCAAGTGTGGCCGTGAGCGAGTGAACATCGACCATCGAACGGCTAGCCTTGCCCATCCGGTCCTGGTCAGCGGGTGGCAGGCTGAGGATTTGGGTGATCCGATCGGCAAGCTCGGTGCTGTCGTGCGGCGTGAACAAGTAGCCGTTGACCCCGTGGTCCACGAGGTGGGGAAGAGCCATGGCGTTGGCGAGCAGCACGGGGGTGGAAGCGGACATCGCCTCCAGCGTCACCAGCGATTGCAGCTCGGCCGTTCCAGGCTGGCAGAACAGTGCCGCACGGAGATAAGCCTGCCGCAGCTCCTCATCGGTGATCAGTCCGCGGAAGCTGACCCGTCCACCAAGACCTAGCCGGGCGACCTGTGCCTGGAGTGCGGCTTTCACCTCGCCGCCACCCACAATCTCAAGGTGGACGTTGAGCCCTGGAGGAGTCTTGGCGACGGCGTCAATCAGGACATCAACGTGTTTCTCTTCGGCGAGTCGACCGACAAAGAGCACCGTCGGGTGGTCCCGGGGTTCCAGCGTCTCCCCGGGCTGCAATTCGTAGGCGGCTGAGTCGATGCCATTGGAGAGGGGGACCACCTTCCGAAGGAACGCATGCTCGTGCATGGCCTTGGCGGCCAACGGGGTCGGCGTGGTGACCACAGCTGCCTTGCCCATGACCTTGCCCATGTCCCGCCAGGAGTTCTTGGCAACAATTTTCTTGAACCACTCCGGGAAGGGCAGGAACGGGTTGAGATTTTCGGGCATGAAGTGGTTGGTGGCAACCACCCGGATTCCGCGCCTCACGGCCTCATAGAGGGTGTACTCCCCCACCATGTAGTGGCACTGAATGTGCACGACGTCAGGCTGCACCCGATCAAAAAGCATGCTGATGTCGCGTTTGATCTCCCAGGGAAGGCAGATTCGCCAGTAGTCATGGGTGGGAACCGCATGGGATTTCAGCCGGTGCACGGGCCATTCGCCGTCGGCTTCGGTGAAGCTCTTGCCATTCTTGGTGCTGGGAGCCAGGACGTGAACCTCATGCCCGCGGGAGTGCATTCCCTTTGCCAGCCGGTAGCCGAACTGCGCTGCCCCATTGATGTTGGGCGGGTAGGTTTCTGCTGCGATCAGAATGGTCAATGGCAATTTCTCGGCCGGGTGGCTCACTGTGGGTTTCCTCTGTGGGTAACTGGCGGATCCGGCGGCTGGACAGAATGGGCCTCAGCTAACGCCGTCGTCGTACTTCCTTCTGGCGTTGCACCACATCTGGGTGATGCCGGGACAACGCGATGACCCCCACAATAGCAACCAACGCGGCCATTCCCATGGCAATTGCGATGACCGATTCCACGTCGGGTTCCAGCTCGCCCAGGATGACAATGCCGATGGCGATACCAACGATCGGGTCAATCACTGTCAAGCCGGCGATCACGAGGTCCGGCGGACCCGTGGCATAGGCGCTCTGCACGAACCACGAACCAAGGCCGGCAGCGACAGCAATCGCCACCAGGGTGTAGGGCGGCACATTCAGCAGGAACCGCCCATTGGAGTCCAAAAGGTGGGTAGCGATAATTTTGGTGAGTACC
The DNA here is from genome assembly GCF_000294595.1 of Arthrobacter sp. TB 23. NCBI lineage: Bacteria > Bacillati > Actinomycetota > Actinomycetes > Micrococcales > Micrococcaceae > Arthrobacter > Arthrobacter sp. TB 23. The sequence continues at coordinate 53,347 of NZ_ALPM01000089.1, forward strand.
GCGACGAAACCAAACAACACCCCCGCCCCCAGAATGTAGGCGAAGGCGCCCAGCCGGCGACGGAACATGACCGCGAGGGAACCGAACACCGAAACCGCGACTGCCAACAGGAGCACCGTGACTAGTTCCTGCTCCGGCAACACCTCATGGTCTTTGCGGGTCACGTTGACGGCGAGCAGGACGAACAGCGCGCTTCCGCTCACGCAGGCAGCAATGGCGACGACGGTGGCCCGGTTGATCCGGATGCCCTGATCCTTCGAATTGACGACCGTGGTGATCACCAGCGCGATGGCACCGATCGGTTGCACCACTGTGAGGCTTGCCAGGCTGAGGGCGACCACGTTCAGTGCCATCCCGATACCCAGGAGGATCAGGCCAAGTACCCAGCGCGGGTTGCGGAGGAGCCGTACGAACCCCTTGGAGTTCAGGGACAGGCCGCCGGTATTGGACCTGACGGCGCTGCCTTGGCGTTGCGCGCCAACGGCGAGGAAGCAGGCACCGATGAGAGCCAGGAGAATGGCTAACCAGACCATGCGCCGCCCTTCGGGCACCGGGGGCGGTGATGGGAAAGGGGACGGCTAGGGAGCATCAACGGCCCCGGGCTGGGCCGATCCGTTGGGCCTGCCGTCCGAGCGGTACAACCGGTGCGCAGCAGTGAAGTACCCGTAGAACGCAAGAAGGTGGCCGATGCAGCCCAACAGCAGCAGGACGTGCGCGGTGACGAACAGCCACGGCTGATCAAAGCCCGGCACGCGGTGCAGCAGGAGCATCGGCGAGCCGATCAGCAACAGGGCGGTGCGGATCTTCCCAATATTGGTGACCGGTAGGTGCAGCGGACCGCGGAAGAGGATGAGCGCGTTGACGATGAGGATGGCGTCCGGAATGACGATGGCCCACACCAGCCATGCGGGGGCAATACCATCCACCACAAAGACCACCGCAATGACGATCAGAGCCGTCCGGTCCGCGATCGGATCCAGCCATTTGCCGACGACCGACACCTGGTTGAACCGGCGAGCGATATACCCGTCGATCCAGTCGGTGGAGCCAAGGACCACGAGGGTGATGACGGCCAGGGCGTCCTCGTTTTGCACAATGAGGAACACGAACAACGGAACCCCGAGGAACCGAATGACCGTGATGATATTGGGCAGCGTCCAGAAGGTCGCCAGAACGTCGTTTTCGCGTCCTGGTCTGGCACCGGCCCCAATGAGTCTGATCACTATTCCCTCCCCCCACCATTATGCAGGGAGAGCGGGCCCGCCCGGACCTGTGCCCCGGATCGGGCGAGGGTCTGCTAGCGGGAAACCAGTTTCCGCACCATGACGATAATGGCGGTCACCGAGCCTGCGACCACGGAGAGGGGCTTCCACCGATCGGCCAGGGTGACCTTGTGTGGGTGCTCGCGGGGTGCGGCCGGCGTGCGCGGGGGCACCACGGACCTGGCTTGCTCGGCGAGCCGGTTGGCGCCGGTCTTCGCCGATGTTTTGGCCTGGTTCCAGCGTGATTTGAAGTCGAGTTCGCGGCCCAGATCGTCGCGGAGGTCGGCAAGGTGGTCGCGTCGGGTACCTGAGCGGCGGCGCAATTCGCCGTACGACGGCGTCGGCTCCTTGGGCTTGGCGTCGTCGGCCTCGTCCTTGGGCTTTTCTTCCTTGGGCTTCTTGACATCAAGGGTTGCCGGATCGAAGCTGCGACCCTCGCGAAGGACACCGATGTCGTAGCGGATGCCGCGGATGGCTTCCTCCGGCAGCAGGGGCAGCGCCTTCTTGAACCGGGACACACCGATCAGCGCGGTGATAGCGATGATGATGAGGAATACACCGGCAACCAGCAACGCCGCCAGCCAGCCATCCATGATGGTGGCCAGTCCGAGGATCGCTGCGGCGATGAGCGCGACGGCGAGGAAGGCCAGGAAGACGACCGCCACCACGAGGAACGCTGCTGCGATCCCCGCCTTGATGCCTTTCTGCTTCATCTGCTCCAGCGCCATGGTGACTTCGTCACCGAACTGGCGCGGTGTGAGCCTTCCCAATAGCTTGATCAGTCCGAAGACTGACGGCTTGCTCGAAGTCCCTGTGCCACGTGTGCTAGCGGAACTATCCATAGCTCTGCCTCCATCCCTCGTCTAACAGGTCGCGTGAGCGTACCTGCAAGCTGCGTAAACCTTTTCCTAAAATTACCATTGAGTGGCTAAAGCCGAATCTGTGTAAGCCTACTTCAATAGCAAGCAGACTTAGTGCCTTCCGTTTGCCAAGGCAACCTAAGATGGAACTGACGACAGCGTGGTGCGTTGTCCCTCCCCCTTTTCAGACGAGAATCAGCGCGCCCTCGCACAAACATCTATTCGAGGCCCACGGGCCACCCGTGACGCAAGGGTAAACCCTTGGTCGGATAGGCACCAGTGAGCACAGTAATCCACCCCGGCGCTTCACTTTCCCGACGACAAAAGCTGATGTACGTAGTGATCCTCGGGTCCCTGACCGCGCTGGGCCCCTTCACCATCGACCTTTATCTTCCGGCGTTCCCGTCGTTGCAGAGCGACCTCGGCGTCACCGAAGCTGCGGTCCAGTTGACGCTCACCGGCACCATCGTTGGATTCGCCGTCGGCCAGTTGATCGTCGGCCCGCTCAGCGACAAGGTGGGACGCCGGCTTCCCCTGATTCTCGCCACCAGCGTCCACATCCTGGCCTCGCTTGGAGCGGCCATGGCTACCGACATCACCACGTTGATGGTGTTTCGTGTCCTGCAGGGCGTGGGTGCTGCTGGCGGTGGCGTGGTGGCAATGGCGATGCTCAGGGACCTGTTCAGCGGGTATCCGTTGGTCAGGATGCTCTCCTACATGGCATTGGTCAATGGGCTCGCTCCCATTTTCGCGCCGGTTATCGGATCGCAACTGCTGCTCGTCATGCCGTGGCCGGGCATCTTCTGGTTCCTGGCCGGCTACGGGCTGCTGGTCATCCTTGCGGTGTCGGTGTTCCTGGTTGAAACCCTCCCCGCGGATCGGCGCGGCAGCTCAGGTGCAACCGCCCTGCAACGCTACCGGGCGGTTCTTACCGACCGGATTTTCATCGGCGTTCTGCTGGTGGGCGGGATGAACTTCTCCGGCCTGTTTTCCTACCTTTCAGCGTCTCCCTTCCTCTTCCAGGGCACCTACAACTTCAGCGAGCAGCAGTATGGGCTGCTGTTTGCGGTGAATTCGCTGGGCATTGTGGCGGGGGTGCAGATCAGTGCACGGGTGATCCGCCGGATCGGCCCCCAGTGGGTGATGGTCTATTCCACCGCGTCGATGCTGCTGATGTCCCTGCTCATCATCCTGTTCGCACAGCTGGGGCTCGGATTGTGGGGGATCATGGTGCCGCTCTGGTTCTACATCATGTCGGCCGGGTTCACGTTCCCCTGTGTCCAGGTGCTGGCGTTGGCCAACCACGGCGCCCAGGCTGGCACTGCGGCGTCGCTGCTGGGCGCTGTCACCTTCGGTCTGGCCGGGGCGATTTCACCGGTCGTCGGACTTCTCGGGGTTTCCGCTACCAGCATGGGCGGCGTGATGGCTGTCTGCATCGGCGCCGGAGTGGTGTTCCTGTGGACTGTCGTCAGGCCGCGGACCGTCCCGCCCCTGGGCTAGACAGGGGTGGGACGGGATAAGAGTTCCGGTCGGGTTTAGCTGCGCTCAGCTTTGCTGGAAATGTTGCGGGCCATCGACTTGAAGATGGTCCCGTGGAAGGGCAGCACGCCCAACCAGTACAACCGACCGGGGAGCCCCTTCGGGAAGAACACCGCACGCTGGGTGTACTCGCTGCCGGTGCCGTCGGGGCGCACAGACAATTCCAGCCAGGCGCGGCCGGGTAGTTTCATTTCGGCGCGCAAGCGCAGGCGCTCGCCGCGGACGATTTCCTCGACCCGCCAGAAGTCCAGTGCGTCGCCGGTGAGCAGCTGGTCGGTGTGGCGGCGGCCCCGGCGGAGTCCCACGCCGCCCACCAGCTTGTCCATCCACCCTCGCGCGGCCCACGCGACGGGAAGCGAATACCAGCCGTTGTCCCCGCCGATTCCCTCGATGACCTTCCAGAGCCGCTCCGGGGAGGCTTTGGACTTGTAGACCTGCACATCGGTGAAGACGGTGTGCCCAGCCCATTCCGGGTCGGTGGGCAGCGGATCGGCCGCACTGTCGACCCGGGAGGCTCCCGCCCAGCTGGTCTCCACCTCTCCGCCCCGTTCCTTGCCCAGCGCCAGATCGACGGCCGTGCGGTAGTCAGTCAAGCCGCCGTCGGGCACCGGAATGTAGTTGTCGATGTCGTGTTCCGCGGTGATCGCATCATGCTGGAGCGACTCGATGAGTGGCATCGCCATCACGCGCGGAATGGGAGTGACCAAATTAACCCAGTGGCCAGCCAACCGGGGTGTCAGCACCGGCAGCGCCAGAATCTTGCGCCGCCGCAGACCTGCCTCGACTGCATACTGGTTCATCATCTCGGCGTAGGAGAGGACGTTCCGGGACCCGATGTCGAAGGTCCGGTTCAGATCAGGGGGCAGCGTCAGCGCACCGATCAGGTAATGAAGGACGTCGCGAACGGCGATGGGCTCAATCCGGTTCAGCACCCACTTAGGGGCGGGCATCACCGGCAGGACATCGGAGAGGTGCCTGATCATTTCGAACGACGCCGAGCCGGATCCGATCACCACACCTGCCTGGTACGCGATGGTTGGCGTTCCGGATTCGAGGAGGATACGGCCCACCTCCTCACGGGAGCGCATGTGGGTGGATAGTTCGACATCCGCCGGGTGCAGTCCACCCAGATAGACCATCCGCACGACGCCGGCCGCGGTCGCCGCGCTCGAGACCATCGAGGCGATCTTCGACTCCTTGGTCTCGAAGCCCTTGCCCATTCCCATCGAGTGCACCAGGTAGTACAGGGTGTCGACTCCAGCGCAGGCTTCCCTGAGTGACCCCTCATCTTCGAGGTCGCCCTCCACTACCTCCACCGAGGAACTCCAGGGGACGTCCTTGAGTTTCTGTGGTGACCGGACCAGCACACGGACCGTGTGTCCTTCGGCGACGAGACGGGACACCAGACGGCCGCCGATGTAGCCGGTAGCGCCGGTGACTAAGATCAGTTTGCTGTCTTGTTCCATTGCTTCAGAATACGCTTCGTGCGACGTTGTGCGTGACAAAAAGAAAACCCCTTCCCGCCAGCACGAAGCTGGTGGGAAGGGGTTTGGTGGCTCCTCCGACTGGACTTGAACCAGTAACCCTTCGATTAACAGTCGAATGCTCTGCCAATTGAGCTACGGAGGAAAGCAGCAGATACAACTTTACATACCAAGTGCGGGTAAGTGAAATTGGCTTGTTTCACCCAGCGGATCCCGGTGGAACCTCAGTCGGAGCGAAGCTGGCGACGGCGCATTTCCAGTTCCAGCAGGTCCCGCTGCAGCTGGACGTACTGTTCGGGGTCGGCGGCGGCGTCGACCCGCTGCAGCTTTCCCTGCATCTCGGCCTTGAGCCGGGTGATGCGCAGCTCGTAGAGCCGGTTCACGATATCCCTGCTGTAGAGGGCGAGGGCATCCTCGGCCTTCGACGGCAGCGGCGTGACGGCCAGCTCCGTGACCAGGCCGCGCAGCACCTCAGGGACCTCCTGCCGGACCCGTTCCACCCACTGCGCCGGCTCCACCCCAGCGGCACCCGCGGCCTGCACAGCGTCCTTCAGTGCCGCGTAGACGGGCACTGAGAACCCCGACTCGGCGAACCGCTCCCAGTGCGTCGGCTCGAGAAGGTTCGGGTACTGCAGGACCACCTCGAGGACCTCGCGTTCCATCCTGCCAATCGGGTCCTTCGGATCCGGCCGGGGGAACTGCTCGACGTCGCCACCTGACTCTGCGCCAGCCGACCCATCGGCTGCACCCTGAGCCGACGACGACGCAGCGTGCTCCCGCGATGCGCTCCCGGATCCGCTGCCGGTACCGCCCGCTACCCCGGTACCCTTCCTGGCTGCGGTCGCCACCGCCCGGGCCACCTGGTCCTCTCCCACGAACTGCATTCCCAGCCAGCGGGACAGCTCCCGGGTGTAAATGGACCGCAGCGACACATCCCGGATCCTGGCGACGATCGGCGCCGCGTGCCGCAGCGCGTTGACTTGGCCTTCGCCGGTGGACAGATCGTAGTTGCCGAAGGAGGCCTTGATGGCGAATTCGAAGAGTGGCCTGCGGGAGGAGATCAGGCCGCGGACGGCGTCGTCGCCCTTGGTCTGGCGGAGCTCGCATGGATCGGCGCCGCTGGCCTCCACCGCCACATAGGTCTGCGCGACGAACCGCTGATCCTCCTCAAAGGCGCGGAGGGCCGCCTTCTGGCCGGCCGCGTCACCGTCGAAGGTGAAGATCACCTCGCCACCGGATCCATCGTCGGAGAGAAGCCGGCGGGCAATCTTGATGTGATCGGCGCCGAAGGCGGTGCCGCAGGTGGCGACTGCGGTGCCGACCCCGGCGAGGTGGCACGCCATCACATCGGTGTACCCCTCGACGACCACGAGCTGACGCGATTTGGCGATCTCCCGTTTGGCGAGGTCGATGCCGTAGAGCACCTGGGATTTGCGGTAGAGCGAGGTCTCGGGGGTGTTGAGGTATTTGGGCCCCTGGTCCTCCTCGTACAGTTTCCGGGCGCCGAACCCGACGGTGTCTCCGGTGATGTCGCGGATGGGCCAGATCAGCCGGCCGCGGAACCGGTCATAGATCCGTTGGGCGTTGTTGGCGGAGACGCTGAACATGCCGGTGAGCTTGAGCTCGTCCTGGGTGAAGCCTTTGCCGGTGAGATGGGTCAGGAGGCCGTCCCAGCCCTGCGGCGCGTAGCCCACCCCGAATTGTTCGGCGGCGGCCCGGTCGAACCCGCGTTCCTGCAGGAACCGCCGTCCTGCGGCCGCGCCCTGGGTGAGGAGTTGTTCGCGGTAGAACTCGGCGGCGATCTTGTGGGCGTCGAGCATGCGCTGGCGCCTGCCAATGTCCTCGCGGCGGGGCCCGGTTCCACCGTCCTCATAGCGAAGTTCGAAACCAATCCGCGAGGCTAGCTTTTCGACGGTCTCGGAGAACGAGGTGTGGTCCATCTTCTGGACGAAGGAGATGACATCCCCGCCCTCGCCACAGCCGAAGCAGTGGTAGGAGCCCATCTGGGGGCGGACGTGGAACGACGGCGACCGCTCGTCGTGGAACGGGCAGAGGCCTTTGTAGGATCCAACACCGGCAGACTTGAGCGTGACGTAGCCGTCGACGATCTCCTTGATGTCAGTGCGTTGGCGTACCTCATCGATGTCTTCGCGTTTGATGAGTCCGGCCATGAAAACAGTCTATGCGTCACCGGTGCTGTGAGGTTCCGCGGGGCTCAGCTGTGCAGGAGGAGTCAGCCCTCGCGTCTACCAGAGGGACGGTACCGGTCCGACGACCCGTCGGTGGAGGGACAGCGCCGACGCATCGGTGAGTGAGGCCACCTGGTCGATCACCACCCGAAGCCGCGCGTCGTCGTCGGGCGCGTCCTGCCAGTCGGCGGCAAAGGTGGGTTCGAGGAACCTGTCCCCCGCCGCAGCCATCTGCGCCACCAGGGAACTGAGCACCTCGCGCTGCCGTTCGTAGACGGGTTGGCGCCGTTCAGAGGTCATGACGAAGGTGGTGGCGAGGCCCTTCATGACCGCGATTTCGAGTTCGGTCTCCTCGGGTACCACCATTTTCGCGTGGTACCGGGTGAGGGGGGCGTGGCCGTAGATGGCCCGCGTGGCGGCCAGCGCGCTGAGGCAGAACCGGCCGATGAGCTGGCTGGTCATGTTTTTCAGCGCCGCCATCGAGCGTCTGCTGCCGTCCGCGTCACGGACCCACACATCGGTGGCTTCAAGCCGGGTCAGGGCGGCGTCGATGGCAGCCGGGTCGCTGTGCGGGAGGTACCACTGCTGGGTGTAGCCGACCACCCGGGCGCGCGTGTCCGAGCTGTCCAGCTGTTTGAGCTGGAAATGTCCGGCAACGATCGCGTCTTCGACGTCGTGCACCGAATAGGAAATATCGTCGGCAAGGTCCATGACTTGCGCTTCCAGGCAGGACTGGCCGGCGGGCGCACCGTCGCGAAGCCAGGTGAAGACCGGCAGGTCGTCCTCGTATGCGCCGAACTTTGAGGTGCGCTGCCCCTGGAGTACCGGCGCATTGGCAGCGGTCCACGGATACTTCGACGCCGCGTCGAGGCTGGCGCGGGTGAGGTTAAGGCCAGCTGGGGTGCCGTCCGCCCGGATGACCTTCGGTTCCAGCCGGGTCAGCAGCCGCAGGGTCTGGGCGTTACCTTCGAATCCGCCGACCGAGTGGGCGAGGTCGTTCAGCGTCGATTCGCCGTTGTGGCCGAACGGCGGGTGGCCGAGGTCGTGGGCCAGGCAGGCGGCGTCGACGATATCCGGGTCGCAGCCGAGCGCCCGGCCCAGCTCGCGGCCCACCTGCGCCACTTCGAGGCTGTGGGTGAGGCGGGTGCGCACGAAGTCGTCGGTGTCCGGGGCGACCACCTGGGTTTTGGCGCCAAGGCGCCGCAACGCCGAGGAGTGCAGGACCCGGGCACGGTCACGCTCGAAATGGGACCGGTGGGTGCTCTTGGCGGGCTCGTCCACCCACCGCTGCATGTCGGCGTCGGTGTACCCGGCCGTGACTGGCGCATGCGGGAAACTCGGTTCAGCCACCTGAAACATCCACTTCCGCGGCGGAAATGTCCGCCTGCTGTGCATCGTTGAGGGCGCGGGAATTCAGCCAGTCCTGGGGTAGGGAGGTCTTCTTGGGGCTGCCGGCACGCCCGCGCGGACCCTCGGCGTCGGCGCCCGGGTACGGTGACTCGGCGTCGAGCTCGGCCAGCAGCCCACGCAGCACCTCAAGGGTGGGGACGGCGGCCAGTTTGGCGCGCAGTTCTCCGCCGACCACGTAGCCCTTGAAGTACCAGGCCATGTGCTTGCGGATGTCCCGCAGCGCCATCATCTCGTTGCCGAAGGTGTCGACCAGGAGCTCGGCGTGGCGGTAGACGGTGTCGGCCACCTGGCCGAGGCCGGGCTGATGCCGGGTGCTGTCTCCCTCGAAGGCGTTCATCAGGTCGCCGAACAGCCAGGGCCTGCCCTGGCAACCGCGCCCGATGACGACGCCGTCGACGCCGGTCTGGCGGACCATGCGGATGGCGTCCTCGGCCGACCAGATGTCGCCGTTGCCCAGCACCGGAATGTCCGGCAGGGCTTCGCGGAGCTCGGCGATGGCATCCCAATCGGCTTTGCCGGAGTAGAACTGGGACGCGGTGCGCCCGTGCAGGGCAACCGCGGCGACTCCGCTGTCGCGGGCAATTTTGCCTGCTTCGCGGAAGGTCAGATGATCCTCGTCGATCCCCTTGCGCATCTTGATGGTGAGAGGGATCTCACCCTTCGACGCTTCACGGACCGCGGTCTGCACGATGCCGGTAAACAGGTCAAGCTTCCACGGCAGTGCGGCGCCGCCACCCTTCCGGGTGACCTTGGGTACCGGGCAGCCGAAGTTGAGGTCGATGTGATCGGCGCGATCCTCCTCGACGAGGATCCTGATGGCGGCGCCCACCGTGACCGGGTCGACGCCGTAGAGCTGGACCGAGCGGACCGCTTCGTCGTCGTCGTGCGAAATGATCCGCAGGGACTCGGGGTTGCGCTCCACCAGGGCACGGGACGTCACCATCTCGGAGACATACAGGCCGCCGCC
>NZ_ALPM01000089.1:63066-87314 GCF_000294595.1 Arthrobacter sp. TB 23
GCACAGGCGGCGGAACGCGGTATTGGTGATACCGGCCATCGGCGCGAGGACCACCGGGGTCTTCACGGTAATGTTGCCGAGCTGCAGCGGGGGCAGGTCCAGTCGGGTGTCGGCGGGCAGAGTTGATACAACAGTCACGTGTCTATTGTCGCAAGCTGAGGCAAATCGGGAAGCGCAACAGCCCCTCGCTATTCACCCCCGCGTGCATCACGGTCCCGCCGCGACCGTCGGGTCTCGACGTCGCCGCCCTCCGGAGCGACACTCACGAGGTCACCGCCGGGCAGACTGGATGCGCTTCCGGCGGACACCCCGCCCGATACCTGACCGGCGCCGGCGGCCACGGTGTGCTGACGGATACCCACCGCCTTGACCACCACCACCGCGATCAGGGTAGTGGCGGGGATGGCCAGCACCAGGCCGATCGAGCCCACGAGGGTGCGCACCACCTCCTCGGCGAGCTCTCCGCTGGTGAGGTTTTCCAGCAACGTGCGGTCATACAGCGAGACCAGGATCAGCAGCGGCAGTGCGGCACCAGCATAGGCGAAGGCGATGGTGTAGACCGTGGAGGCGATGTGGTCGCGCCCAATCCGCATGGCGCCGGAGAACAGCCTCCGGGACGACGTGTTGGGGGCCAGCTCGTAGAGTTCCCACACCGCTGACGACTGCGTGATGGTCACATCGTTGAGAACGCCCAGCCCGGAAATGATCAGGCCGCACATAATGATTCCGGAGATCGACACCTCCCCCGAGGAGTTGACCAGGGCGTAGGCATTTTCGTCGCCCACCCCGAAGAGGTAGATGGATTCGGTCGCCCAGGCCGCCAGCAGGGCAGTGATAGAGAGCCCGAACAGGGTGCCAAGCAGCGCCGTTGAGGTCCTCGCGGAGAAGCCGTGGGCGAAGTACAGCACCCCGATCATGATCACCACCGACCCCACCAGGGCCAGCAGCAGCGGAGGCTTCCCCTCCACCAGACCCGGCAGGATGAACTGTCCCAACACCACCAGGGCACCGACCAGGCCGATCATTGCCCGCAGCCCCCGCCACCGCGCAACCGCAACGACAACCACGGCGTAGAGGACGGCGAGCCACATCATCGGCACCGTCCTGACGAAGTCCATGAAAATGTAGGGGGCGCTGCCTCCCTGGATCACTCCGTCCAGGTTCAGGTATCGGATTTTGTCCCCGGCCTCGACCGCGCCAGCGCGGGCCAGCTCGGGGGTGACCTCCACCGGAACGAGGGCGCCACCGGCGTCGGGCGCCGTGTAGGCGACCTGGCACTGCAGCGCCTCCCCGCCCGCATCGACGGTGGGCTGGGACGAGGGGCAGTCTTCTTCCGAGACCCGTTCCACCTGGCCGACGTCGATGGAAACGCCGTCGGCGGTGGCATAGGGATTGGAGATGGTGACGCTGCTGCGGTCGCCGCTGGGCCACAGCAACATCATGCCGATCACTGTCAGGACACCGATCGGAACCAGGATGGTGGCGAGCAACAGATTTGCGCGTTTCCGTGCGCCAATCGTTGCAGGGCTTGGCTCCGAATTGCCTGTGTCATGAGTGTGGCTGTGGCCCACGAGGTTCCTAGCTGTCCTTGATGAGGTTCAACGCACTGGTTCGGTGCTCTACGGAATTCTACGCGGGGACAAAACGGTCCCGGACCGCGACATAAGCTAGACCCAAGGTTTGGAACAACACCCCGCGGCAAATGGAAAAAGGGCAGATGAAAGAACGGTTTAGTGAATCGGATGAGGTTCCCACCGGAACCGTTGCGCATGCGCCAGTGGTGACTGTTCGAAAGGCGACAGGCCCGGTGAAGGGTGTGGTCCTGGTGCTCCACGGCGGCCGGGCGAACAGCTTCGAACCGGTCCGTGCCCGACACCTGAGTCCGGTGCGGATGGTTCCCTTCGCCGCGCTGGTCCACAGCCGCGGCAAGGATCACGGCCTGGCAGTGTGGTCCCTCCGCAATAGCGTCAGGGGGTGGAACGGTCAGGAAATGTCGCCGTTGCATGATGCCCGCTGGGCGCTGGCCGCGATCCGTGACCGGCATCCGGGAGTCCCCGTCTATCTGGTCGGGCATTCGATGGGTGGCCTGGTTGCCCTCTGTGTGGCCGACGACCCCGAGGTCCGCGCGGTCGCGTCCCTGGCTCCCTGGCTGAGCGAGACCACCCCCGCCGATCCCGTCGCCGGCAAGCGCGTCCTGATCCTGCACGGCGACTCGGACCGGTGGACATCCCACCGGCAGTCCCTCCGCTATGCGCACCGTGCCCGTTCACTGGCGACGGACCTGCACTACGTCACGGTCCGCAGCGCTGGGCATTTCATGGTCAAAAAAGCACGGCTCTGGCACGAACTCACTGCCTCCTTCGTCCTGAAGTCCTTCACCGAGGACACCGGAGCCGCCATCCATCCGGACGGCACCCTGCCCGCCCGCGATCTATTGGTCGGCGACCAGCCCCTCTCCATCACCGTCTAACGGACTGCCCCCTACCACCCTGAAGGTGAATGATGCCCGAATTCCCGTTTCTCAGCTTCCTCGGCGGCTTCGGCTGGGCGGCGCTCGGCGTCGTCGTGCTCCTCGCTGCCACCTTCGCGATGGCCCAGGTGCAGAAGCGCCACTCGGTGATCGACACGGCGTGGGGACTGGGGTTTGTGGTGATCGCGGCGATCACGTTCGTCACCTCTGCCCAGACTTCGGTGGACGCAGCCGGCGACGACGCCCGCCGCTGGCTGCTGTTGCTCCTCACCGCTGCGTGGGGGCTGAGGCTGGCCGGATTCATCGGGTGGCGGGCCCGCGACGGCGCCGAGGACCCACGGTACGAGGACATGCTCAGCAAGGCGCCGGGCTCCCGCAACATTTATGCCCTGCGAAAGATTTACCTGACGCAGGGTGTGGTGATGCTCTTCGTGTCGCTGCCCCTTCAGGTAGGAATGTACGCCACCGGCCCCCTGGGCTGGCTGGCCTGGGTCGGCGCTGTGATCTGGCTGGTCGGGTTCTACTTCGAATCAAGCGGGGACTACCAGATGGCCGCATTCCGGAACAATCCGGCGAACAAGGGCAAGGTGATGGACCGGGGCCTGTGGCGCTATACCCGGCACCCCAACTATTTCGGTGACGCAGCCGTCTGGGTGGGCCTGTTCCTGGTATCGGCTGATTCCTGGCCCGGAGTGCTCACCATCCTCTCCCCCGCCCTGATGATCTGGACCCTTTCCAACAAGACAGGCAAGCCCCTGACGGAGAAGCGGCTCAGCACCCGCCCCGGCTACCGCGAATACATCGAGAACACCAGCGGATTCTTCCCGCTGCCACCCAAACCCGGACGAGGTGCATCATCATGAGTCGACTCACTGAGAAAATCGGGCGCTGGCAGCCCCAGCCCAATGACCGTTTCTATCGCATGATCGTGCACACCGGACAGGCGCTCCGGTTTGTGTTCCGCATTCGGGTCATTGTGTCCGGTCAGGAGAACCTCCTGCCTGCGGGTCCGCTGAACGGCCGGTCACGGCGTCCGGTCCCGGGCCAGGGAGCGGTGGTGGCGATCACCCATTTCGGGTACCTCGATTTTGCGTTCGCCGAACTGGTGCTGTGGCGGCATGCCCGCGCCCAGATGCGGTTCCTCGTCACCAAGGGTGCGGCGGCACACTGGTTCGCCGGACCGGCGATCAGAGCGGCAGGGCACGTGGTCGTTGACCGCAGCGCGGGCAGCGCCGCCTATCAGGGTGCGTTGGAGAAGCTGAAGGCCGGCGAGTATGTGGCAATCCTGCCCGAGGCCGGAGTGAGCCGCAGCTACACCGTCCGTGAACTGAAAACCGATGCGGTCCGCCTGGCAGCAGAGGCTGGTGTGCCGATCCTTCCGATGTCCGTGTGGGGGTCTCACCGGTTCATGAGCCGCGGCCACAAGCTGTCCCTCAAAGCAATCTTCAGGGCACCCGTGCGGGTCCACATCAGTCCGCCGATCTGGCACGGGGCGGATGCCGACGTCGTCAAGGAGACCGAGCAGTTGCGGGCCGAACTGCAGGACGGCATTGACCGCGGTATCGCCAACTTCCCGCTGGTCCCCGAACCCGGCGCGTGGTGGCATCCCGCTCCCCTGGGCGGCGGCGCCATGACCGAGGAGGAACGCATCGCGGCCGACGCCCACGACAAGGCCACCGGGCGGCACGAGCGTCAGTAGCCGAATGAGATAAGGCGGGCCCACCAGTTCAAGTCGTGGGCCCGCCTTATCTCACTGTTCAGGTCCAGTCGCTAGTCGCTGATCACCTGGGTTTCCGGTGCGCTGACCGATGCTGATCCCATCGCCAGGAGCGGCTCGACCACGTTGACGAGGGCGGTCATCGAATCATCCACCTCAAGCAGTACCGGGAACTGGTGCACCAGCATCGCCAGCAGGGACGCTACCGCGGCTTCCTGCTCCGCCGGAGCGAGGTCGGGGTCGTAGCCAACCAGTACGTCGGCTGGATCATCGGTCCGGGTCTGGGTGTAGCTGACAGCGAACGCGGCGATCTTCCCGCCGTCGGCCTGCGGCTTGTCCCTGAGCACCACTGCTCCCCCGGCCCCGGTGGAGTCGGCAAGAAGATACTGCTGGGCCTGGCCCAGGGTCATGTCCGCCGGATCCCACGCGTGCACCGAGTTGTACCAGGCGGCGACGGCGGTGGTCAGCTCAACCGATCCGGTCGCCGCTTCGTCCAGCTGCGGGCCACCAGCGTCGTCGAAGACCGGCAGCGACAGCGCACCGGGCTCCACCTTGACGATCCGCGACCGCTGGATCTGCCCGAACCCTGAGGCCGTGGCGAAATCCGCGCCAGTGCTGCCGGGAATCACCTTCGCCCGCAACTGGGTGGCGCCCGACGGCGACCCGCCCGCCTCATGACGCAGCATCGCCAGCAGCGTGGACCCCACCCCGGTGCGGCGGTGGTCCGCCGCGACCTCAATGTAGGCCCACAGCCGCTGGTTGTGGAGCTTCGGTTCAAAGACATACGCTGCGGCGACCGGAACGCCCGTACCGTCTCCCGCTGTACCGGTTCCCACCACGTCTTCGGCCACAATGCAGCGCAGCCACGGGGTGTTCGATGACGGACGGAACAGTGCCCTGGCCTGCTCGACCTGCGCGTTCTCGGGTCCGCCCCAGAGCTGGATCAGCTCAAGGTCGTCGCCGTCGCGCCATTCACGGTAGTTCAGCACCATCAGGAGCCGATCAGTCGGGCGGCCAGGTAACCCTCAACCTTGTCGAGGGAAACGCGTTCCTGGGCCATGGTGTCGCGTTCCCGGATGGTGACGGCCTGGTCGTCCAGGGTCTCGAAATCCACGGTGATGCAGAACGGGGTGCCGATCTCATCCTGGCGACGGTAGCGACGGCCGATGGCGCCGGCGTCGTCGAAGTCGATGTTCCAGTTCCGGCGCAACTGCGCGGCAAGATCCTTCGCCTTCGGCGACAGATCCTCGTTGCGGCTCAAGGGCAGCACGGCAGCCTTGACCGGCGCGAGGCGTGGGTCCAGCTTCAGGACGGTGCGCTTGTCGACGCCACCCTTGGAGTTGGGGGCCTCGTCCTCGGTGTAGGAATCCACCAGGAAGGCCATGAAGGACCGGGTCAGGCCAGCGGCGGGTTCGATCACGTACGGTGTGTACCGCTCGTTGGTGCCCTGGTTGAAGTAGCTCAGGTCGGTACCGGAGTGCTTCGAGTGGGTGGACAGGTCAAAGTCGGTGCGGTTCGCAATGCCCTCCAGCTCGCCCCACTCCGAACCCTGGAACCCGAACCGGTACTCAATGTCGGTGGTGCCCTTGGAGTAGTGGCTGAGCTTCTCCAGCGGGTGCACGAACAGCCGCAGGTTGTCCGGCTTGATGCCCAGGTCCGTGTACCAGTCGAGGCGGTTCTTGATCCAGTACTCGTGCCACTCGTCATCAGTGCCGGGCTCGACGAAGAATTCCATCTCCATCTGCTCGAACTCGCGGGTGCGGAAGATGAAGTTGCCCGGGGTGATTTCGTTGCGGAAGCTCTTGCCGATCTGGCCGATGCCGAAGGGTGGCTTCTTGCGGGAGGTGTTGAGGACGTTGTTGAAGTTCACGAAAATGCCCTGGGCGGTTTCCGGCCGCAGGTAGTGCATGCCTTCCTCGTTGGCGACGGGGCCCAGGAAGGTTTTCAGCAGTCCCGAGAACTCCTGCGGTTCCGTCCATTCCCCGCGGGTGCCACAGTTGGCGCAGGCAATGTCCTTGAGCCCGTTTTCGGCGGCGCGGCCCTTCTTTTCCTCATATTCTTCCTCGAGGTGGTCGGCCCGGTACCGCTTGTGGCAGCTGAGGCATTCCACCAGGGGGTCGCTGAACACCTCGACGTGGCCGGATGCCTCCCAGACCTTGCGCGGGAGGATCACGGAGGAATCCAGGCCGACGACGTCGTCGCGCCCGCGAACCACTGACTGCCACCACTGGCGTTTGATGTTTTCCTTCAACTCGGCGCCGAGGGGACCATAGTCCCAGGCTGACCGTGATCCGCCGTAGATTTCCCCCGCCTGGAAGACAAACCCGCGGCGCTTCGCGAGGGAAATGATGGGGTCGAGTGCGGACTGGTTCTTGGCCAAGGTGGTTCTCCATTTCTACAGGCCGCTGGGTGCGGTCCGTGGTGGTGTCCGGCAGGGCTGAGGTTCAGCTCCTGGTTCCGGTGAATGGTCCCGGTGAGGGGTTCCAAAACAGGGGCTGGGTGCCTGCTCGAATCGAAGGTACAACCTTAGCCTACCGAGGCGTATCGGCTGCCGGGGTGTATCGGCTGCTCCGGTCAACTACCCGGGTCAACTGCCCAGGTCAAGGCATCTGGGGTCGGCTGATCAGCGTACCCGGAGCGCCCGTCTCGGCCAGGGCAAGGTGGTCAGCACAATGGCGATGAGGGTGAGGATGGGGCCCGCCACGGTGGCGAGTTCCACCACGGTGCCCGGGGTCGGGAAGACCAGGTCGAGGGCCAGGGAACCGACCAGCTGGCCTGCGATCATCCCCAGACCGGTGAGCAGGACGCCGAGGCTCCGGACCAGCACCGCTCCCAGCCCGATGAAGACGCATCCCAGCGGACCGCCGAGGTAATACCACCACTCGGCGGGCAGGGCCGCGCCCGGCCCGGCGATGAGAATTTTGATCAGCCAGGCGAGCAGCAGGACCGACGCCCCGGAGATGAAATTGATCAGGGTGGCGATGATTGGGGTCCCATAGTGAACCGACGCGGTGCCATTCATGGCCTGTTGGAAGCTGATGAGGAATCCGGCCAGGATCGGCAGCAGCACCGGTATCAGCCAGCTGCTGAGGTCGCCGGTGGCACCGAACCGGGGTGACACCGCCCAGACCACGGCAGCGACGGCGAGCGCCGTGCCAATTAATCGCATCACGGTCAGCGGTCGTTTCCCTGCCGGCCCGATGCCTGCACGGTCGGCGAGCAGGCCGCTGAGGGTCTGGCCCATCACTGCCGCTACCGTGAAGAGCGCCACCCCCAGAACACCGATGGTCAGGGACTGGGAGAAGACAAAGAACGCGCCGATGGTGCCAGCGGCAAGATAGATGGGCGGGAACCGCCGCTCCCGCACCGAGGGAAGTATCTGCCGGAAACCGGCCCGCCCCCGCGGCAGCACGAGGGTGATGATCACCATCAGGACGAGGCCGGTGCTGAAGCTGACCAGCGCTGCGGCAACCCCATCGTTGAGGTGTGTTCCGAGGGCGCCGTTGATTCTCCCCTGCAGGGGAATTGCCACGCCGGCTGAGACGGCGAGCAGCAGGCCGAGGAACAGGGGAAGCCGGGGGTGGTGTGACACCCATTGATCCTATGGCAGGCTGGCCCGTGCCCTGGGACCAGTCGAACGGATCAAGAGATTCGGAGCCATGCCGCTGAGACCGGCAGGGTCGGGCAGAATGGAGCCATGAACCAATCCCCAGAAAGCGACCCGACCGTCGGCCACACCATCCCCATTACTGATGACATGATCCGGCTGGGTCAGCTGCTGAAGCTATCCAATCTGGCTGAGGACGGCGCACAGGCCAAGGAGCTGGTGGATAACGGCCTCGTGAAAGTCAACGGGGCCATCGAGGAGCGCCGCGGCGCGCAGCTCCATCCAGGCGACGTGGTAACCGTGAATGGCGCCTCGGTCACTATCACCCGTGAGACCGCTAACGGCGGTTAGGCTGCGGTTCAATCCCGAAAACTGTCAGCTCGAGGAATTCCTTGACGTGGGCAAGCTCACGCATGCTGATGCTGTGGGCGATGCCCGCATACAGCACCTTGGTGAGGTTCGTGTGTGCGACAGCCCAGCGGTGAGTGAATTCAATCCGGTCGGGAGTGATCACCGGATCCTCCTGATCGCGCCCCCAGAAGAGCGGCACCGGGTGCGCTGCGGCGTCGTCGTCATTGAAGAACTGGCTGCCCTCGGCTGGCACCACAAACCCTGAGAGCCCGACGACGGCGGTGAAGTCGCGGGGGCGGTGACGCAGCAGAGTGGTGGCGACGGCCATTCCCATGGAGAAGCCGAGCAGGGACACGCTGGTATGCCCGGCTTTCACCGAGTCGAGCCAGCCGGCTACCTTGGCGACGGTGTCAGTCACCAGATCCACCGAGTATCCGGTGTCCTGGGTGAGGGGGAACCAGGTAAACCCTGGCCCCATCGCGTGGGGGGCCCGTACGGAGGCGACCGTGAGGTTGGGCGGCAGATGGTCGACTAAGCCCATGAGGTCTTCCTCATTGGCAAGATGTCCGTGGAACATGACGAGCAGGGCGGTACCCTCGCGTTCCGCCGCGGGGCGCGACCACAGGACCACGGGATCCCAGGCAGGCGCGGTGGCGTGATCGGCGGCTGGCAGGTGGGGTGATTCCGAAAGAGTCATTGACCTAGTCTTTCACGCGCGGAGGGTCGCGTTCAGTATCGGTCTGTAACAGGATAGAAGGATGAACCGGAACCTGTACCTGACGCCCGACACCCCGGCCGATCCTCACGACAGCATGCCAGAGAGCAGCGTGGCGAACAGTATCCCGCATCCGTGGACCCGCTATGTTGCCCTCGGTGACTCATTCACCGAGGGCATTGGTGACCCGAATCCCGAGAGCGTGGGCGGTAACAGGGGGTGGGCCGACCGGGTCGCTGAAGAACTCAGCAGGAGCCGGGAGGATTTCGCGTATGCCAACCTCGCCGTTCGTGGCCGGCTGCTGCACCAGATCGTGGACCAGCAGGTTGCACCGGCTTTGGCCTTGAAACCGGACCTGATCACCATCTCGGCTGGCGGCAACGACCTGATCCGACCGGGTGGCGACCCGGACCAGCTGGCGGCCCGGCTGGACGGTGCCGTTGAGGCGCTCAGCGCGGATCAGGCGACGGTGGTCCTGTTCGCTGGCCCCGACGCGAGAGATTCGGTGCTGGGCAACTTCAGGTCCAAGACGGCAATTTTCAACGAGAACCTGAGGATCATCGCCGCCCGGCATGACGCCCTGATCGCAGACATGTGGGCGCTCCGGCAGCTGGTGAACCCGCAGATGTGGGATGGAGACCGGTTGCACTTTTCCCCGCTGGGTCATCACACCATTGCCATGATGGTGCTGGAAACCCTCGCGGTACCCCATTCCCTGACGCCGCTCGAACCGCAGCCGCTGCCCCATCAGAGCTGGCGCGCCGCGCGGACGGAGGACCTGGTGTGGGCGAAGGTGTACTTCGTCCCCTGGGTGCTGCGCCGGCTCCGCCGCCAGTCCTCGGGCGACGGGGTACTGGCGAAAAGGCCCGATGCCGCTCCGATCTTTGGCCCCGGGATGCCCCCCGGCGTCGGCGGCTAAGCCCCGGTCATTCACTAGTGATCGGTGTAGAAGGCTTCCCGCAGGCGTTGATCGAGCTGGTGAATCTCGGTCAGGAAGGCGTCGTGGCCGATCGGTGAGACGATCGTGTGGACGGGCACCTCCCCCGGCAAGGCCTGTGCCAGGGTGTGGGACTGGCTGGGGAAATACAACCGGTCCGAGTCAACCGCTGCGATGAAGAACTCGGCGGTGGCATCCCGCAACGCCAGGTGCAGGGGACCGCGGTCCCGGCCGGCATCATGCCCCATAAGTGCTTCGGTCAGCACCAGATAGCTGTTGGCGTCGAACCGTTCCACCAGCTTGCTGGCTTGATGGTCAAGGTAGCTTTCCACCTGAAATCTGCCCCGGGCTGCCGGGTCCGACGAGCCGAAGGGTGTCTCTGCACCCTGTGCCGCCCGACCGAAGCGGTGCTCCAGCTCCGGCTCGGACCGGTAGGTGATGTGGGCGATGCGCCGGGCCAGCCCGAGCCCGGCGACCGGGCCTGTGCCCGGGTAGTAGTCCCCCGCGGCGAATCCCGGGTCCAACCGGATAGCCTGCAGCTGCGCCTGGGCGAAGGCAATCTGCTCTGCCGAGCTTGCGGCAGTGCAGGCGATGACTGCGCACCGTTCGACCCGCTCCGGGTACACCAGAGCCCACTCCAGGGCCCTCGCGCCGCCGAGCGACCCCCCGATCACCGAATGCCACCGATCGATTCCGAGCGCATCAGCCAGGAGGGCCTCAGCCCGGACCGAATCCCTGACCGTGAGGTAGGGGAATCGGGAGCCCCAGGGGACGCCGTCGGGGTCCCCTGACGCAGGTCCGGTGGAGCCATAGCAGCCGCCGAGCATATTGATGGATACGACAAAATACCTGGTGGTGTCGATGGTTTTGCCGGGGCCCACCAGCTGGTCCCACCAACCGTCTTCGGTCGAATCGCCGCGGGCAACATGGGAGCTGCCGGTCAGTGCATGCTGAATCAGGACGGCATTGGACCCATCGTCGTTGAGGGTGCCCCAGGTTTCATAGGCGAGCGTAATCTCGGGCAGGTGCCCCCCGGTTTCACAGGTGAAGGGGCCCAGACCGAGTGAGCGGACGACGCCGTCAGGTGTCACCTGGGCCCGGTCCTGTTGTGCGGTGTGAATAGTTGTCACTGGTATCGCCCACCTCGGAATCCGCGCTTGCGCCGGACACCCTGTCCGCCGCCTGGTCGTCACCCGGGGCACCCCACCGCGAAGGAGGGTTGCCGTCCAGCAAGCCGGGGCTTGGTGGAGCGGGGTGTTCCGCTCCGTGCTGGCACTCGTGACCTGTTCCTAGATAACCCGAAAACGCAGCTTCGACGCAAATATGTGAACGTCCGTGTATCTGAAAGTCCGTGGCAAAAAAGACCCTGATCTACCCCCAGCAGCCCGATAAGCTTGCGCCATGCGGATCCGCCCAATCGATCTCGTCGATGTTTTTGTCTACCTCGTCGTCCTGGGTCTGTTCATTCAACTGTTTCCCGCGGTGATTTCCGAGACGTTCACCCTGGCGTTGCTGACCGCTGCGCTGCTGAAGCTGGTGCTCGAACTGGTGATGCGGGTGAAGAAGGCCCTGTTGACCCGCGTCCGTACGGCTGAGCGGGTTCTCCCCCGGGTGATCAATGGTGGGGCCCTGCTGCTGGTGCTTCCCGGAAGCAAACTCCTGGTGCTCCAGCTGGTGGCGTTCCTCTTCGGCGATGCGGTGTACCTGGGTGGCTTCTTCCAGGTCACGGCGCTGATCATCGTTCTGATGGCTGCCCGGGGTGGCGTGAGACGCCTTTTCGTCGGTAAGGGTAGCCTAAGTCGAGACACAGATCACAAAGTGCCAAACTAGGGCCATGCGCTTGGACCATGTCTCATATGCTTGTGAACCCGACGGCCTCGTAGCAACTGCGGGGAGGATCGCCGATGCCCTCGGCGTCGACCCGGTGAAGGGTGGTGTGCATCCCCGCTTCGGCACCAGGAACATGATTTTCCCGATGCTGAACGGTCAATATCTCGAAGTTGTTGAGGTGCTGAACCACCCGGCTTCCGACAAAGCTCCCTTCGGCCAGGCGGTTCGCGCCCGGTCCGAGGCTGGCGGCGGCTGGATGGGTTGGTGTGTTGCTGTGGATGATCTGGCCCCCTTCGAGGAACGCCTCGGTCGTAGCGCCGTCCCGGGCAACCGCAAATTTCCTGACGGTCAGGAGCTCACCTGGCAGCAGATTGGCATCAAGGGGCTGATCGCTGATCCCCAGGTCCCCTATATGTTGCGGTGGGACGACGGTACTGAGGCCCTGCACCCCTCACAGGCCCGACCCGCTACAGTGCGCCTCGATTCGCTGACCATTGCAGGGTCCCCCGACCGGATTGCTGAATGGCTGGGCACGCCGGCGACCGAGCCGCTCGATGAGGTTGTTGTGCAGTGGGTGGCACCCAATGGCACTCCCGGCATCATGTCCGTGACCTTCCAGACTGCCAACGGCCTGGTGGAAATCTAACTGCACCCTTTCGTGTGACCGGCCGGCAAGTTGCCACGCGACTAGTCGCCGATACCAATCGCCGATCCAAAGAGGGCGAAGCCTACAAACCCGGCGATATCGAGCAGGGCGTGGGCGATGACCAGGGGCATCACCCGTTTGGTCCGGGTGTAGGCATATCCAAAGATCAGACCCATCAGGACATTGCCGATAAACGGCCCGAAGCCCTGATACAGGTGGTAGCTGCCCCGGAGCAGGGCACTGGTGATGATAATGACCGGCATTGACCAGCCCAGCTGCTTCAGCCGGTGAAACAGGTATCCCACCACAATGACCTCTTCGACCACTGCGTGACGCAGCGCCGAGAGAATCAGGACGGGCACGGTCCACCAGTAGGCGTCGAGCGCAGCGGGCTCGATTGCCGTCGTGATCCCCAGCGCACGCCCCGCCGCATAGACGCCGAGCGTGCCGACCCCAATGACCATCGCCAGGCCGAACCCCAGGCCGAAATCGACCCGTGGCCGGCTGAAAGTGAATCCCAGGGTGCGGAACACCGACTTTCCCGGCTCCGTCAGGAGGAAAAGCACCAGGAACACCGGAACCAGCGCGAAGAAGATGCCGAGCAGCTGGTAGGTGAGGTCGAAGTACTGGCGGTCATTCAGGACCGGATTCAGCCGGGTAGTCTGCGCAGCGAGCGGCGCCTGGCTGAGCTTGTCGAGCAGGTTGACCACCGCGTAGACGGCCGATTGCCCGAGGGAAAGTCCGAGCACAATCGCTATCTCGGCGGTGATCCGCCGACGTTGGACGGGGGCCGACCGGTTGACATCGTCCGGCGTCGACGTCGTGGACGCCTTGGGTATCTCGGTGGACATGCCAGCCATCCTAGTGGGCGATCCTTGGGGCTAGTCGGCACCCAGCTTCGGGGCGACGATGACGGTGGTCCCATGCTCTTCGAACGACCGCCGCTGAGCGGCGGTGATTCCTGAGTCGGTGATCAGGTTGCTGAAGGTGTAGCCGGTCATGGTCGCGAAGCATCGGGTACCGATCTTCGACGAGTCCGCGACAACGTAGGCCTTGGCGGCGCGTTTGGCGACCATTGCGTTGACCGCGGCTTCACCCTCGTCGCTGATGGTGGGCCCAACGACCGGGTCCAGCCCGTTGACTCCGACAAACGCCAGGTCGAGGGCCACCCGCTGCAGCACCGCGTCAGCATACGAACCCACCAGTTCATAGGAGCGGGGGTTGACGATGCCACCGGTGACCATGATTTTGAAGTTGGGCCGGACAGCGAGCTGGGCTGCAATGTTGATGGCGTTGGTGACGACAGTAAGCGTTGGCTTGTTTGACGGTTCCATCAGGTCGCTGCGTTTGCTGAGCGCCGAGGCGATTGCCGTGCTGGTGGTCCCGCCGCAGAGCCCGATCACCGCTCCCTTGGGGATGAGGTCGCTTGCGGCCTGCGCGATCGCGCGCTTCTGCCCGGCGTGGACGTCCTTGTTGTAGCGCCCGGGCAGATCGTAGGCGACGGTTTCGATGGTGGCCCCACCGTGTGTGCGGGTCAGCAACCGCTGCTCCGCGAGGCTGTCCAGGTCCCGCCGGGCGGTGGCCGGAGAGACTTTGAGCTTGCTGACTATTTCGTCGACTTCCACCTGGGTGGCTTCGGAGAGTAGGTCAAGGATGGCGCTGAGCCGTTCCGCGCGTTTCATCCCGCTGGCCCGTTCCCGTTGATGGTGGCTGCCGCAGCGACCGGGCCGGCAGTAGCGAAGAGGGTGAGCAGGCGTGCGGTTTCCGATTCGATGGCAGCACGCCCGGCCCCGATATACTTCCGCGGGTCGACGATTGTCGGATTGTGGTCCAGGTACAGGCGAACGGCCCGGGTAGAGAGGCTGTTCAGGTGCGTGGAGACATTGATTTTGGTCATCCCGGCCCGGATCGCCGCAGCGATAACGTCGTCAGAAACCCCCGACGACCCGTGCAGGACCAGCGGCACATCGAGCACTGAGTTCAGGGCCGCGATCAGGACCAGGTCCAGTTCGGCGCTGCGCTGAGTCATCGCGTGGGAGGAGCCGACGGCGACGGCGAGCGCGTCGACACCCGTGGCCGCCACAAAGGCGGCGGCCTCCCCCGGGTCCGTCCTGACGCCCGGCGCGTGAGCGCCGTCCTTCCCGCCGACCTTGCCGAGTTCGGCTTCCACATACACGCCGCGTTCCCGGGCGTAGGTGGCCACGCGAGTGGTGGTGGCAACATTCTCGTCGAAGTCCAGGGCGGCGCCGTCGTACATCACCGATCCGAAGCCCAGGTCCACCGCGGCGAACGCCAGCTCAGGATCTTCAGCGTGATCCAGATGCACTGCGACCGGCACCAGGGCGGCGCGGGCGATGGCAAGGGTGGCGAGAGCGATCGGTTCCAGCCCGCGATGGTAGTTGACGCAGTTCTCGGAAATTTGGAGAATCACGGGCAGCCCCGCCGCTTCGGCCCCGGCCACCAGCGCCTCGGCGGTTTCCAGCTGGATGACGTTGAACGCGCCAATCCCGGTTTCCGCGGCTGCGGCCGCAGCCATCAGTTCGCCTGTCGGTGTGAGGGTCATGCGCGGGACTCCTGCTCGGGTAGGTGGTGCTGGTTGACGGTAACTGCCGGTTCCAGGTCCGGGTAGCTGGGGTGCAACTCGCCGGCGGCTGGCATCAGGACCGCGGCGGCCGACCACGCGACGGCGAGCCGCAGCAGGGTTTCCGCGGAGGTGATGCCGGCAGCGAGTACGACGGCGAGCGCCGCTACCGCCGCATCCCCAGCCCCCGTCGGGTTGCCGTCCACCCGGGGTAGCGACGCCTGCTGGGGTGGTTGTCCCGTCCGGTACAGGTACATGCCAGCCTCGGCGCAGCTGACCACTACGGTTCCCGCGCCGCGGTCCAGCAACATCTGGGCGCCGTCGGCAATGGTTGCCGCTCCGGTCGCTTCCAGAAGTTCATGGTGGTTGGGTTTCAGCACATCGGCACCAGCGTCAGCCGCGGCCAGGAGGGCAGCGCCGGAGGTGTCGATGATGCACGGAATTCCGTGCGCTTTTGCCTGGCGGACCAGTGCTGGATAAAAATCGGCTGGCGCTCCCTCTGGCAGGCTGCCGGCTCCCACGAGCACCCCGGCGCCAGCGAGGTTTTCTTCCACCAGCCCAGTCAGGGCATTCCATTCGGTGGCGGCCAGCGGTAGTCCTGCTTCATTGAAAATGCTGGTCTGCCCTGCCTCCCTGTCGACAAAGGCCATGCTCCGCCGGGTGGCCGCCGCCACCTCGGTCAGGGCGTAAGGCACGCCGCTGGCCGAGAGTTCGGAGCTGAATTCGGCGCCGGCTGCCCCCCCGACGGGCGCCACGGCGACCGCCGGGTACCCGGTCTGATGCACCACTCTTGCCACGTTCAGTCCCTTACCGCCAGCCCGCTGCAGCGGCGCCGAGACGCGGTGGGAGGCTCCGGGAATGAGCCGCGGGACCGCATAGGTCAGGTCGATGGCCGGGTTCGCGGTCACCGTGAGGACGTGGCCGCGGAGGTGCAGTGTCATGGCGCGTCCAGCAGGCCGCGGGCACGCAACGCTGCCCCGATGAGTCCTGCATCCTGACCCATCTGGGCCGCGAGCAGGACGGGGTGACGATGGAAGGAAAGGTTCTGCTTGACCCGCAGGCGCAGCGGATCAAGCAACGCAGCACCGGCCTGGGCCAGACCGCCGCCAATGACAACCGCCTCGGTGCCGAGGATCGCCACCAATTGGGCAATGCTGAACGCCAAAGCGGTGATGGCGTCATCGATTACCCGGCGGCCTGCCGGGTCCCCAGCAGCCGCTGCGGCGAACACCTCCCGGGCGCCGGGCACGGACTGCCCGGTGAGTTCGGAGTAGCGGCGGGCGATTGCACCGGCCGACCCGATGGTTTCCAGGCAGCCCCGGAGGCCACAGGTACAGTCCAGGCCGCCCGGCACCTGGGCATGGCCCAGTTCGCCGGCATAGCCGCCCCCGAGGACCCGCTTACCGTCGCAGAAAACGGCACCGGCAATACCGGTGCCAACAATGATCACCACGACGTCGTCCAGCCCGCGGGCCGCCCCAAAGCGCATTTCCGCGTCTCCGGCGGCGCCGACGTCGTGCGCGTAGCTGACCGGCAGACCAGTGGCGCGCCGCAGCCGGTCAGCGAAGGGAAAGTCCCGCCACCCCAGGTTCGCAGAATAGATGCCGACGCCGTTGACCTCATCGACCAGGCCCGGCGCGATCAATCCGATGGCTCCGATGGTCTTCGCCGGCCAGGCCGCCCGATACTCGGCGAGCAACCCGGCCGACCGCTCAACGATGCTTTCGCCCGGCACCCCGGAGCTGGCCGGGGTGGCAGTGCGTCGGATATCGGCCAGGGTCCCCGCAGGATCTGCGAGTGCCGACTTCAGATCGGTGCCACCCACGTCGATGGCCAGCACCAGGTCTTGGCCGGGACCGGTGGCTGGCTCCGGCGTCGCCGTTGGGTCGATGGTGCTCACGCCGGGACTACGAATCGTTGGTGGCTGCGGAGTCGAGAATGACCGAGCGGGTCAGGTTGCGCGGCAGGTCAGGATCCAGGCCCCGTGCCCTCGCCCGCTCCAGGGTGATTTTGTGGATCAGGGCGAGATCGGCCAAGGGGTGGCGCCCAGTGTAGACATAGTCGGCTCCGGTGGGGGCGACGTCGTCGGCGAGGCCAGGGATGTCAGCGCCGAAGAGCCACACGACCCGCCCCGGTGCGGCAATCGAGATGGGACCGTGGCGGTATTCCATCGCCGGGTAGGACTCGGTCCAACCCTGGACGCCCTCGCGCATTTTCAGTCCGGCCTCGTGGGCAAGGCCAACCGTCCAGTTCGTGCCGAGGAAGGTGAACTGTTCGGCGTCGAGCAGCCGGGGACTGACCTCTGCTGCCAGGGCCGCCGCAGCATCGGTCAACGCCGGCTCCAGGTCGATCCCCACGGAGGTGAGCAGATAGACGAGCGCCGCAGTGGCGAACCGGGTCTGCACCACCGACTGCTCGTCGGCGTAGGGCAGGGCAACGACGGCGTCGGCGAGCCCGATGGCGGGCGAATCGACATCGCCGATCACGGCGATCATCCGCAGCGTGCCCTGCAAGGACCTCATCAATTCCAGCACCTCGGTGGTGGTGCCTGAGCGGGAGATGGCGACCACCGCGTCGTAGCCGCGGCCTGCCACGACCGACGCTTCGGAAGCAGCGAACGCATCGGTCAGTCCTTTGCCGGCGCCTTCGCGTGCGGCGGCGTAGCTTTGCGCCATGAACCAGGACGTGCCACAGCCGACGACGGCCACCCGGTCACCGTCTTTCGGGAGGAGATCCTCGGCCATCGTCTGATCGATCGCCTGTCGCCAGACCGCTGGCTGGGAGTGAAGCTCCCGGTCCATGTGTGCCCCGGCGGGGGCTGGGGCACCGGGTGCCTCGGGGGTGGGATGGGACATCTGGCGCTCCTTCACGGTGGCCGCGGCTAGGTCCGCGAGTGATTAGGTGTGACGTTTCAAGAGGTAAAGCAATCAGTATCAATCTAACCATCCCTGGAACGTTTTGGGCAGTGCGCGTCTTGTAACGCTCAGATTTCAATTCGCGCATCAGCTTGACGTGAGACGTGGATCACGCGAGTATCGTTCCACAATGGATGAACAGTAATGCTCATTCTGAGCTCAATACCGTCAACTTGTTGCAAGTATTCCTGTGACAGCTCTAGCAGCTGCACCACCTTTGGAAAAACGAGGAAACCATGAAGAAATCCATCCGTACCGGAGTTGTCGCAAGCGTTGCGGCTGCCGGTCTCTTGCTCACCTCTTGCGGCTTTGGCGGTGAGGATTCCGGCGGAGACGCAGAAGGCAGCACCTCCCTGGACCTGCTGGTACCCAGCTATTCCGACAACAGCAGGGCTCTATGGGAAGGCGTCATCGAGGAGTTCGAGGCCGCCAACGAAGACATCTCGGTCAACCTTCAGGTCGAATCGTGGGAGAACCTTGAGTCGGTCCTGAACACCCAGATCCAGGCCGGCGAGGCACCGGATATCTACAACGGTGGCGCTTTTGCGGCCTTCGCCGAGGAAGGGCTGCTGTACCCGGCCGAGGAAATCGCCTCACCCGAAACTCTCGAAGACTTCCAGGAGTCCTTCGCGGTCAACGAGGAGTTTGACGGGACCCAGTACGCCCTGCCGTTGCTGGCGTCCGCACGGGCCATGTTCTACAACGAGGACCTGTTCGAAGAAGCCGGCGTTGACGGTGCACCCACCACCTGGGACGAGCTCTACGATGCCGCTGACGCTATCACCGAGACCGGAACCCCCGGTTACGGCATGCCACTCGGCTCCGAAGAAGCCCAGGGTGAAGCGCTGATCTGGATGGCTGGCAACGGCGGCGGATTCGGCGATGAAAACGAAATCACCGTCGATACGCCTGAAAACCTCGAGGCAGTCGAGTTCATGAAACGCATGATTGACGACGGATTGACCCAGTCCGATCCGGGAGCCACCCAACGCACCCCGATGATCAACGTGTTCATCCAGGGCCAGATTGGCATGGTTTACGGTCTGCCACAGACCGTCGGCCAGATCGAAGCCGAGAACCCTGAGCTGAACTACGGTTTGGCGAACATCCCCACCGCGACTGGTGAGCCCGCCACACTGGGTGTCGCAGACCGGCTGATGTCGTTCAAGAACGACGGCGACAAGGCCGAGGCCGTGACCGCGTTCATGGACTTCTTCTTCGCCGAGGACAACTACGTCGAATGGGTCAGCGCCGAAGGGTTCCTGCCGACCACCATTTCCGGTGCCGATCAGATGTCCGGCGATGAAACCCTGGCGCCGTTCCTTGACATGCTGCCGAGTGCAGTGTTCTACCCGACCTCCAACCCTGCCTGGAACGCCACCGATGGCGCGTTCAAGAGCCTGTTTGGCCAGCTTGGACAAGGGATGGAACCAGCAGAAGTGCTCGAGCAGATTCAAGCGGAAGCTGACGCAGCAGCCGAGTAGCCAGCAGCCGGCGNGGCCCGCACCGGCGCCGGCCCATAACCATTGGCGGTAGAGATATGAGCTATTTACGATGAGCACACAGCCCGTGTTGGCTGGCCAGTCCACATCACCTGGACGCAAACGCCGCAAACAAAATTCCGACGGTCTGCCTGCCGCCCTGCCCTGGATTGGGCCCGTCCTCCTTCTGATCTTCGCGATCGTGATCTTCCCCGCGGGGTTCATGATCTACAACTCCACACGGGAAATCAGCCAGAGCGGGATCGATCAGGGCTCCGCAGGGTTCGCCAATTTCGCTGATGTGTTCTCTGATCCAAACCTGCCGCGAGTGCTGCTGAACACAGTGGTCTGGGTGGTGGTGGTGGTATCGCTGACAGTGCTCCTCTCACTGATCCTGGCCCAGTTCCTGAACAAGCCCTTTCCCGGCCGCACCTTTGTCAGGATGGCAGTAGTTGTTCCCTGGGCGGCCAGCGTGGTGATGACCACCACCGTGTTCTATTACGGCCTCGACAGCAACTACGGGATTATGAACACCTTCATGGTGGACATCGGGATCCTCGACTCGCCGTATGGATTCACCAAAAATGTCCTGCCGGCTCTCGGAGTGGCGATCATTGTGGCGGTGTTCGTGTCGATCCCGTTCACTGCCTATACGTTGCTCGCTGGCTTGCAGTCAGTTCCGGAGGACGCACTCGAGGCAGCCAAGATGGACGGGGCCGGGCCTTTCCGCACCTACTTCAGCATTGTGCTGCCTCAGCTTCGGGGGGCTCTTGCCGTGGCGGTCCTGATCAACATCATCAACGTGTTCAACAACCTCCCGATCCTCAGGATTATCACTGGATCGATCCCCGGGTATCAGGCGGATACCCTCATGACCTACATCTTCAAGGTGTTGCAGTTTGATCGGCGAGTGGACATTGCCAGTGCCCTCAGCGTGGTCAACTTCGCCATCGTCATTGTGATCGTTGCGGCGTACGTGAAAATCGTCAAGCCGATGAAGGAGGTCTAGGCATGTCGACGACCACGCTCAACGAGTCGGAACGCTCAGCACTGCCCCCAGTGAAAGCACGGCAGAAGCGGTACGGCGCCGATCAGGTCTCCGGCCGCAAAATGGGTCTTCGGATGGTGGTCGGCGCCATCGTCGCACTCGTGTTCCTGCTGCCCTACGCCATCATGCTGGTGGGCTCGCTGAAGACCCGGTCAGAAATCCTCTCTGTGCCACCCGCGTACTTCCCCACCGAGGGCCTGCAGTGGAGCAACTATGCAACCATGTGGGGCACCCCGGAAACGCCGTTGCCCTACAACCTGATCTCCACGATCATCATTGCGGTGTTTGCGACCCTCCTCGTCCTTCTGGTGGCCACCCCCGCGGCGTACTACACGGCCAGGTTCCGGTTCCCGGGCAAGACTGTGTTCTTGTTCCTGGTCATCGTCACCCAGATGCTGCAGCCAGCGGTGCTGACCGCCGGCCTGTTTCGTGAAATGTTGCTGCTGGGGATCAACGACACCTGGCTGGCCATGATTCTGATCAACGCGGCGTTCAACCTCTCCTTCGCGCTGTGGATCATGCACAGCTTCTTCGCGGCGATTCCCAAAGAAATTGACGAGGCTGCCCAGCTGGATGGCGCCGGGAAGCTGACGGTGATGTTCAGGGTCAATCTGCCCCTGGTCTGGCCGGGCATTGTCACCGCCGTCATCTTCACCTTTGTGTCGTCCTGGAACGAGTTCGCGGCTTCCCTGGTGATCATGTCGACCGCGGAGAATCAGCCGCTATCGGTGGCACTGACAAAGTTCATCGGTCAGTATGCCACCTCGTGGCAGTACGTGTTTGGTATCTCAATTGTCGCGATCATTCCGGTGATCATCCTGTTCGCGCTGATCGAGAAGCGTCTGATCGGTGGCCTCACAGCGGGGGCCGTGAAGTAGCGGCGTACTTCCGCGTTCCCTTCCTGTCTCGATCATCTGCCCACCAGGTTCTGTCCCGGTGGGCAGATGATCGTTGGTCTGGGGTCAGGAGTAAGCGGGGAGCTCCTGCAGGGTCCACTCGTTCCCGTCCGGATCCGCGAAGTAGACGAACCGCCCCCACTCCAGTTCTTCGACCCCACGGGCCTGGACACCCCGACCCGTGAGGTACCCCAGGGCGTCATCAGCGTTCGGAACCACGATCATGACCCCTTTTTGCGATCCCGGTGGCATGTCGACCAGACCTGTCCCCATAACGATTGAGCACGCGGAACCAGGCGGAGTCAGTTGGACGAAGCGCACGTGCTCGTCGACCTGCTGGTCGACGTCAGCGTTGAAGCCAACCTGGTCAACGTAGAAAGCTTTGGCCCGGTCCACATCTGTCACGGGGATTGGCACAACTTCCAGCTTCCAGTCCATCATTTCCATTCCTCTCGCTTGGCCTGGCAGATTCCACCGGGTGGCGGATTCTGGCCCCAGCCTAGGACTCCATGCGGTCAGCTTCTGTCCTGGACTGTGCCGTAGTTCGGCCCAGTCGCGTGGAACCCGATTGGCAGGATCGAGCAGTAGGCCATGCGAGAGACGTCAGACGATCCTGGCGCCCTGCTTCCAGACGGCGTGGGTCAGCGGCACCCCCGGCCGGTAGGCCAGGTGGGTGGCAGCCGGTGCGTTCAGCAGTTGCAGGTCTGCCCGGTGCCCGACGGCGAGGGACCCGACCGCGCGGAGGCCGTCGTCGTCGGCCCCTGTCTCCCGGTGCAGCGCCAGCGCGCCGCCGAAGGTAGCCGCCCGGACGGCTTCGTGAACACTCAGCCGCATCTGCAGGACGGCCGTGGTCACGCAGTAGGCCATCGAGGTGGTGTACGAGGTGCCGGGGTTGCAGTTGGAGGCCAGCGCAATCTCGACCCCGGCGTCCAGCAATTCGCGGCCGGGGGCCAACGGCTGGCGGGTTGACAGGTCGCAGGCCGGCAGGCACGTGGCCACCGTGCCGCGAACGCCGGAGCCCGAGCCCGGGTCCCAGCCGGACCAGGTGCCGGCGAGCGCGTCGAGGTCCGCCCCGGTCAGGTGGTTTACGTGGTCCACGCTGGCGGCACCGAACTCGACGGCGAGTTGCACTCCCTCGCCGTGGCCCAGCTGGTTTCCGTGGACGCGAAGTCCCAGGCCGCTGTCCCGGCAGGTGCGAAGGATTTCCCGGGATTGTTCGGCGGTGAAGGCGCCCCGTTCGCAGAACACGTCGGCCCAGGTCACAAAGGGGCGGACGGCGTCGAGCATCGGCCCGCAGACCAGGCGGACATAGTCCTCCGGATCGACCCCGGCCGGGACCAGATGCGCACCCAGGTATGTCACCTCGTCGACGACGCCGGCTGCGATGCGGGCGCTGCGGGCTTCGTGGCCGACGTCGAGCCCGTACCCGGTCTTGGTCTCCAGGTAAGTGGTGCCGCCCGCATTTGCTTCGGCGACCCGACCGAGCAGGAGCCGGGTGAGGTCGTAGTCCGAGGCTGCCCGGGTGGCATTGGTGGTGACGGCAATCCCGCCTGCCGCATAGGCTTCACCCGCCATCCGGGCCTCGAACTCGGCGGTGCGGTCTCCCGCGAAGACGAGGTGCGTGTGGCTGTCCACCCAGCCGGGGAGCCCGGCGCGTCCGCCCGCGTCGACCCTTTCGTCTGCGGCCGGCGCATCCGATGCGGCCCCGATCCAGCTGATCCGCTCCCCCTCAAACACCACCGCAGCATCTTTCAGGACGGTCTGCTCGCGGTCCTGCGTCAGCAGTTCACCGATGTTGGTGATCAGCGTACTCATCCGTGTCCCTCCAGGGTGGCGGCCAACAGGGCGGCCGGATCACCAAGGTCAAGATGTTGCCCGTCGAGGGCGATGACCCGGCCGGCGACGACGACGGCCGTCACATCGGCGGCCGTGGCGGTGAGCGGCAGCTGGGCGGGATCGGATCCGGCGGTGCGCAGCGATGCCTGGTCGATGCTGACCAGGTCGCACGGACTTCCTACCCTGATGGCGGCCACGGGGGTAGCCATGGAGCGGGAAGCACCGGTGGTTGCGGCGTTCAGCAGGTCGGCGGGGGCAAACCGTCCACGGTGCCCGGAGGCCAGCCGTTCCCCGTGTTCGAGCCCCCGCATTTCCAGCCACGGGTCGATCACAGCATGCTGGTCAGTGCCTAGGGCGATCCGGGCGCCGGCGTCGCGGAGGGCGCGGCCCGGCCCGATGCCGTCGGCGAGGTCCGCCTCGGTGGTCGGGCAGATCACTGCGGTGGCGCCCGCAGCTCCCAACAGGGTGATGTCCTCGGGGGTGAGATGGGTGGCGTGGACCGCGCTGAGTCGGTCGGTGAGTAGCCCGTGCCGGTGCAGCAGTCCGGTGGGTGTGGTGCCGTAATGCTTCAGGCAGTCGGCATTTTCTGCCGGTTGTTCCGACAGGTGAATGTGAAGGGGGACATCGGCGGGAAGGCCTGCAGCGAGGGTCCGGAGTGCCTGTTCGGGGACCGCGCGAACCGAGTGCAGCGCAGCACCGACGGTAACGAAGGCTGGCTCGAACTGTTCGGCGACGCTCCGCCGGAGGTCGGTGAACCGGCGAAGCCAGGCGTCGGCGTCGGCGTCGCCAAACCGCTCCTGGTCAGGTTTCAGTGGCGCTCCGATGCCCCCGGCGAGGTAGCAGGTGTCCAGCAGGGTCAGCCGGATTCCCGCGGTGACCGCCGCGCGGCACAGGGCGAGTTCCATGGCGTGCTTCTCACCGCCGTTGGTGTCACCGCCGTTAATGTCACCGCTGTTGGGCCCGTAGGGTTCACCGCCCGGCTGGTGGTGAACATAGTGGAATTCGGCGACGCTGGTCCAGCCGGTGACCACCATCTCGGTGAAGACTGCCGTGGCGAGCCGTTCATAGCTGGCGGGAGTCAGTTGCCGCGCCGCGCGGTACATTTCTTCCCGCCAGCCCCAGAAGTCGCCGCCGTCGTCGTGGGTCCGTCCCCGAAGCAGCCGGTGGAAGGCATGCGAGTGGGCGTTGGCGGCGGCGGGGAAAACCACCCCGGCGAGG
>NZ_ALPM01000090.1:0-3459 GCF_000294595.1 Arthrobacter sp. TB 23
CCGTCACCGCGGTGATGGTGCCGCCGTCGTCGGCCTCGATGCGGACGCGCGGCTGGATTCCGCGGCCAGCGACCCAGGCCTGCTCGCACCAGAAGGTGATCACAGCAGGTCCTCCAGTACGTCGGCGAGCGCGCTGGCGGCAAGGTTTGCATCGGTGTCCTCAACGAACTCTTCCGGCGAGTGGCTGATGCCCGTCGGGTTTCGGATGTAGACCATGCCGGAGGGTACGTAGCCGGCCAGGACGCCGGCGTCGTGGCCCGCGCCGGTCGGCAGGGCGGGCACCTGGTGCTCGGAGGTGGTGCAGCGGAGGGAGTTCTGGAGCTGGCGTTGCAGGGGCGCGTCGAAGTGGACGGTGCTGCTGAAGGATTCCTCGGTGAGGGTGACCGAGCAGCCTTCGAAGGCTGCGGCCTTCTGAGCCTGGCCATGGATGGATTCCACCAGCGCCGCGGTCACCGAGTCGTCGGGGTGGCGGACGTCGAGCCAGAGGTCGACGCGGGAGGCGATGACGTTGGTCCCGCCCGGCACCGGCTGCAGGCGCCCGACCGTGGCACGCGCGTCGTCCTGGCTGGCGGCGGTCCGGCGGATAGCGAGCACGATCTGCGCGGCGACGACCATCGGATCGGCGCGGTCGGCCATCAGGGTGGTGCCGGCGTGGTTGCCCTGACCCTGGACGGTGAGCCGCCAGCGCCCGTGGCCGAGGATGGACGAGCCGACGCCGACCGGGGAGTCCAGGTCGATCAAGGCCCTGCCCTGTTCGACATGGAGTTCAATGAAGTCGCCGATGGTCCGCAGCGCTTCCTCATCGCGCCCGAGGTGTTTCGGGTCCAGCCCATTGGCGCGGCTGACGTCGGCGAAAGTGTTGCCTGCCGGGTCCTTGAGGTTCCGCACCCGGTCGGCGTCGATGGCACCGGTGAGCAGGCGCGACCCCAGACACGCTACGCCGAACCGGGAGCCTTCCTCTTCGGGGAAAACGGTCACGGCGAGGCCGCGCCGGGGTTCGACGCCGCGTTCCTTCAGTACGTCGACGGCGGCCAGGGCTGCGGCGACACCGAGTGGCCCGTCGAACGCTCCGCCCCCGGGCACCGAGTCCAGATGGCTGCCGGTGACCAGCGCGCCGGTGCGGTCACCCGATTCGGCGTCCCACCAGCCCCACAGGATCCCATTGCGGTCGGTGCTGACCTCAAGACCGAGTTTCGTGGCTTCGGCGGTGAACCATTCGCGCAACTCCAGTTCGGCCGAGGAGAACACCGGCCGTGAATACCCGCCCCGAACGGAGTCGCGTCCGACGTCGGAAATGGCTCCGAGCATGTCACTTACGGTAGTCATAAAAACCTCTCCAGGGCCTGCGGACAGAAGTGCCGGGCCGGTTGATTGTCAGTCTGCCATGGGGATCCGGACCCCACGTTCCGCTGCGACGTCGGACGCGCGCTGATATCCAGCGTCGACGTGGCGGATGACGCCCATGCCGGGATCGTTGGTCAGCAGCCGTTCCAGCTTCTCCGCAGCCAGTGGGGTACCGTCCGCCACCGATACCTGCCCGGCGTGAATGGAACGCCCGATGCCGACCCCGCCGCCGTGGTGGATGGAGACCCAGGTGGCTCCCGAGGACGTGTTCAGGAGCGCGTTGAGGAGCGGCCAGTCGGCGACGGCGTCGGACCCGTCGGCCATGGCCTCGGTCTCCCGGTAGGGTGACGCCACCGACCCGGAGTCGAGGTGGTCGCGCCCGATCACGATGGGCGCGGATACCCTGCCGTCGGCGACCAGCTGGTTGAACAGCAGCCCGGCTTTGGCGCGGTCGCCGTAGCCGAGCCAGCAGATCCGTGCCGGCAGGCCTTCGAACTCGACCAGGTCCCCGGCGGCGTCGAGCCAGCGGTGCAGGTGCTCGTTCCCGGGGAACAGCTCCTTCAGCGCGGCATCGGTAACGGCAATATCGGCGGGATCGCCGGAGAGCGCCACCCAGCGGAACGGCCCCATTCCCTCGCAGAACAAGGGCCGGATGTAGGCGGGGACAAAGCCGGGAAACTCGAAGGCCCGCGCGTAGCCGCCCTGGCGGGCCTCGTCGCGGATGGAGTTGCCGTAATCGAAGACTTCGGCGCCGGCGTCCTGGAAGCCGACCATCGCCTCGACATGGTGAGCCATTGAGGTCTGC
The DNA here is from genome assembly GCF_000294595.1 of Arthrobacter sp. TB 23. Lineage (NCBI taxonomy): Bacteria > Bacillati > Actinomycetota > Actinomycetes > Micrococcales > Micrococcaceae > Arthrobacter > Arthrobacter sp. TB 23. The sequence continues at coordinate 2,150 of NZ_ALPM01000090.1, forward strand.
GCCTTTTTGGTGAACCCGTCGGGATCGCCCTTCGCCTCCCGGTCCCACTCTTCGGTTGACATGCCCTCCGGCAGGTAGCTCAGCGGATCGTGCGCCGACGTCTGGTCGGTGACAATGTCGATGGTGAGCTTCCCGGCCAGGTGGCGGCGCAGCAGTTCGGGGAAGACTTCGGCGGCATTCCCGACGACCCCGACCGACAGTGCGCGTTTCTCCTCTTTGGCTGCCAGCACTTGGCGCAGGCCGTCTTCCAGGTCGGTGGCGACGACGTCGAGGTAGCGTTTGGCGGCGCGGCGCTCAAGGCGGGCCCGGTCGACGTCAACAATCAGCACCGCTCCGCCGTTCAAGGTGACCGCGAGCGGCTGGGCGCCGCCCATGCCACCGCAACCGGCGGTCAGGGTCAGCGTGCCGGCGAGGGTGGCGGTCGGGGACTTGCCCAGTTTGCGGGCGACTGCGGCGAAGGTCTCGTAGGTGCCCTGCAGGATGCCCTGGGTACCGATGTAGATCCACGATCCGGCGGTCATCTGTCCGTACATCATCAGGCCCTCGGCTTCGAGCTTCCGGAATTCGGGCCAGGTGGCCCAGTCCCCCACCAGGTTGGAGTTGGCCAGCAGGACGCGTGGGGCCCACGTGTTGGTGCGGAAGATACCGACGGGCTTGCCGGACTGCACCAGGAGTGTCTCGTCGTCTTCGAGGTCCTCGAGGGATCGGACGATGGCGTCGTAGGCTTCCCAGCTGCGTGCGGCACGGCCGGTGCCGCCGTAGACCACCAGGTCCTCGGGGCGTTCGGCGACTTCGGGGTCCAGGTTGTTCATGAGCATGCGCAGGGGCGCCTCGGTCTGCCAGCTCTTGGCGGTGAGGGTGGTGCCCCGCGCCGCGCGGATGGAACGGGTTGGGTCGTGCTGGGTGAACGACTTGCTCATGCGGATTCTCCCTGAATTTCGGTGTCTCCCGGGTGGGTGCCGCCGGGAGCGGGGGTGGCGGTGGACGTGTTGAGGATGCTGCGGGCTTCGGCTGCGACCAGTTCGCCGAGCGTGTCGGCCTGTTGCTCGCTGATGCGGTAACTGGGAACCACCACGCTGAGCGAGGCGGCGATCCGGTCACCGATCATCACCGGGGCGGCGACAGCGGTGACGTCGGGTTCAATACCGTTGCGGACCACGACGTAGCCGCATGACGGAGCCTCCCCGGCGAGGACCTTGCCGGCGGCGGTCCCGGTCAGGGGAATGCGACGACCCACCCAGCTGGTGTGTCGGACCGAGTGGGTTCCTTCGCGCACGGCAATGTAGATGCCGTGGCCGTCATCGGCGGGG
>NZ_ALPM01000091.1:0-40098 GCF_000294595.1 Arthrobacter sp. TB 23
GCCGGTCCAGGGCTGCCCCCGCCAGCGAGACCAGGGACTCGTGGCTGAGCGCCTGGGCGCCGAGCTGGACGATGCGCATCCCCGGCCGGTACCCGTCGTCGTCCTTCCGGACGAAGCCGGTGGACTCGAGGGTGCGAAGCAGTCGCAATGCTGTGGAGGCTGAGAGCGTGGCGTCCCGGGCCGCGTCGGCCAGGCTGACCACACCCCGGTCACACACGGTGCCGAGGAGGAGTAACGCGCGTTCAACGGTGCGGGTCGATGCGTCGGCCATCTGGTGCCTCCTTTTGACGCTGGGTCTTGCATTGCTGGTCATAATGCATTTCACTTATTGAAACGCTCTTTTCATTCATTGGCAAGACTTCTTGTGAAAGCGGGTCCCAGGTGGGCAGTACCCAGACCGTCAACGTGGGCGTCGGCGCCCTTCGGCCGGACGACGTCGTCGCGGTGGCGCGGCATGGCGCCAAGGTCAGCATCCTTGAGGAGTCCATCCTCGCGATGAAAGCGTCCCGGCAGGTGATCGAGGAGCTGGTCAACGACCCCATTCCTCATTACGGCGTGTCCACCGGTTTCGGCGCCCTGGCCACCACGCATATCCCGGTGGCGCAGCGCACCCAGTTGCAGCGAAGCCTGATCCGCAGCCATGCCGCGTCCTCCGGCGCCGAGGTGGACCGCGAGGTGGTGCGCGGCCTGATGCTCGGGCGGCTGTCGACGATGGCTACCGGACGCACCGGGGTCCGCCCGCTGGTGGCCCGGACTTACGCCGCACTCCTCAACGCGGGAATCACTCCGGTGGTTGGCGAGTACGGGTCGCTGGGCTGTTCCGGCGATCTGGCCCCGCTCTCGCACATAGCGCTCGCCCTGATGGGTGAGGGGGACGTGCGGGACAACGACGGCGTCCTGCTGCCCGCCGCGCAGGCGTTGGCCGCCGCGGGGATCACCCCGGTGGAGCTACGCGAAAAGGAAGGGCTCGCCCTGATCAACGGCACTGACGGGATGCTCGGCATGCTGATCATGGCCTCGGCGGACCTCCACCGGCTCCTGAAAACCGCCGATCTCGCCGCGGCCATGAGCGTTGAGGGACTCCTCGGAACGGACAGCGTGTTTGCCGCCGATATCCACGCGCTCCGCCCCCACCCGGGCCAGATATCCTCGGCCGCGAACATCCGACGGCTCCTGGCGGGGTCGCCGCTGATCCAGCAGCATTCGGCCAGTGAACTCAGCGAACACCGCAGCACCCGGGTGCAGGACGCCTATTCGCTGCGCTGCGCCCCGCAGGTCCATGGCGCCGCGCGGTCAACGCTTGCCTACGTCGAATCGGTGGCTGCCATCGAACTGGGATCGGCCATCGACAACCCGGTGGTGACCGTTGACGGTCGGGTGGAGTCCAACGGCAATTTCCATGGCGCCCCCGTAGGGTACGCACTCGATTTCCTGGCGATCGCCGTCGCCGATGTGGCTTCCATGAGCGAACGCCGCACCGACCGTTTCCTGGACAAGGCCCGCAACCACGGTCTGAACCCGTTCCTTGCGCATGATCCGGGTGTCGACTCGGGCCACATGATTGCCCAGTACACGCAGGCCGGGATTGTGTCCGAACTGAAGCGGCTCGCAAACCCCGCCTCAGTGGATTCCATCCCCTCCTCGGCGATGCAGGAAGACCACGTGTCGATGGGCTGGTCAGCCGGTCTCAAACTCCGCCGCGCACTGGACGGGCTGACGCGGGTGCTGGCCATCGAGATCCTCACCTCGGCGCGTGCCCTGGACATGCGCGACGGCGGTCTGGCCACCTCGCGCAGTGCAGTCGGGCCGCACGCGGTGCGCGCGGCCGTCCGTCAGGTGGTCGAAGGACCTGGCACCGACCGGTACCTGGCGCCGGAGATTGAGGCGGTTCGTGTCCTGGTGGACAACGGATCTTTGCTCACCGCGGTGCAGGATACGCTGGGCGACGCGCTGGCCTAGGCCACCTACTTTTTGGTCCGGCGGCTACCGCCGTGCCAGTCCTCCTGAACACCGGTGTCCCCAGCTGGAACGCCCAGTGCGGGGAGTTGTGGACGCTCTCTGAGGCTGCGCTTCAGCTCTGCGAACCCGGCGAAGCCAGCCAACCCGACGACGTGGTCCCACAGCTGGACTGCCTCGTCATCGCTGGGCAGACGGCTGATGACCGGGCCGAAAAACGCCACCCCCGTGGGCGGCTTGAAGTGGATGATCGGGGTGCCCACATCCTTGCCGGTGAGGGCCAGCGCTTCATCACCTTCGGACTGGATCAGGCTGTCGAACCCTGCGTCGTCGAGCGCAGCAGCCAGGTCGGCAGGCAGCCCGGCACTGGCCAGGATCTGTTCAGCGAACGCACGGGTGCCACGACGGTCCACGGCCGGATCGCCGTCGTCGGGAACCGGGTCCGACTCGAAAATGTGCTTGCCGCAGGCGGCGTAGAAGGCTCCCACCGCCTCTGGCCCCTGCTCAACGCGAGCACGTGCCGCCACCCTGAGCAGCCGGAGCCCTGCTGTGTGCCCGGCCTCGTATTCCGGCGGGAAGTGCGAGGCATAGTCGAGGTGCGAGTTGATCAACCGTAGCGAAATGAATCGCCACTCAACCGCGAAGTCCCGCTGACCCATCACCTGGCGGACCCATTTACTGGTCATCCAGGCGAAGGGGCAGACGGGGTCGAAATAAAAGTTGATGTCGGCGTCGCTCACGCCCCAACGTTAAAGTGCCTCTGCACGTAGGTCAACCATCATGCACCCCTTGGATGCAGTTAATTAGTACATAGCTGGTCGGGCGTTTTTACGAGTCGGGGTAGGGTCAAACTACCTGTTTTCGGGGCCCGGAACCCGGTTCCCTACGAGCTAAAGGAGTTCGACCCCATGAGCGTTGCCCCGGTGCGCAAACCCAAGCCGCAGACTGTTCTGACTGTCCAGAGCACCGAGTGGTTGACCCCAGCCATGGTGCGGGTGGTGGCGGGGGGCGAGGGGTTCACCGCGTTCGGGCGCAATGAGTTCACCGACAGGTACGTGAAGATCCATTTCGCCAGGCCCGAACTCGGTCTGGTGCCCCCGTACGATCATCAGGCACTCCGGGAGACACTCGACCCCGCCGACCTTCCCGCCACCCGGACCTACACTCTGCGCTGGGTGGACTACGCCGCGCAGCGTCTGGCCATCGACTTCGTGGTGCATGGCGACGAGGGGCTTGCCGGACCGTGGGCGGCCGCGGCCCAGCCGGGAGACACCCTGGTGGTGACCGGTCCCGGCGGCGGGTACGCTCCCGATACCACCGCCGACTGGCACCTCTTCGCCGCCGATGAAACTGCCATGCCCGCTGTGGCCGCGGCGCTGGAAACACTCCCGCCCGACGCCGTCGGGCTGGCCTTCATCGAGGTGGAAGACGACGCCGACCACCAGGACCTCACCGCTCCTCCGGGTGTTGACCTCGTCTGGTTGTACCGCCGCGGGACCACCGCGGGCGCCCTGCTGGCAGCGGCTGTGCGGCAGGCACGGTGGCGCACCGGCCGGGTGCAGGTTTTTGCACATGGGGAGCGGGAGGCCATGAAGCAGCTCCGCGATGTCTTCTTCGTGGAGCACGGCCTGAACCGCAGCCAGGTATCACTGTCGGGCTATTGGGCGCTGGGACGGACCGAGGACCGGTTCCAGGCTGAAAAGCGGGAACCGGTCGGCAAGATCCTCGACTGAGCCGTATCCGTGCCGGAGTGCACGAAGGGCTCGTGTCGGGGTCGCTAACCCGCGGGAAGCGGCTCGGGACGGGGTTTGCGCTGCAGCAAGCCCATCGCCGGCTCGACCAGGCGGGCCGCAACCGGACCGATAATCGCGGTCAGCAGCACATATGCGGTGGCCAGGGCAGCCAGTTCCCCGGTCACGGCGCCCGACGCGACAGCCAGCCCGGCGATCACAATCGAAAACTCACCGCGGGCAATCAGCGCCACGCCGGCCCGCGCACGGCCCAGCCGACCTACCCCCTGCCGCCGTGCGGCCCACCACCCCGTCCCGATCTTCGTCAGGGCGGTGATGAAGGCCAGGAGGACCGCGACGCCGAGCACCGGGGGAATCGTCGCAGGGTCGGTGTTCAGACCGAACACGACGAAAAAGATTGCTGCAAAAAGGTCCCGCAGGGGTTCGAGCAGACGGGTGGCGTTGGTGGCTGTCGCTCCCGAAATCGCGATGCCGAGCAGGAACGCGCCGACTGCGGCGGACACCTGCATTGCCGCGGCAACGCCAGCCACCAGAAGAGCCGCACCGAGCACGGTCAGGAGGAAAACCTCACGATCCTTGCTGTCCACCACCGCTGAGACCACGTTCCCGAACCGCAGGGCAATGATGAGCACCACGGTTACGACGACGAGGGAGATTCCCACCGACTGCATGCCACCGGCGAAACTCGCGCCGGCCAGGACGGTGGTCAGAATGGGCAGGTACACGGCCATCGCCAGGTCTTCGAACACGAGCAGTGACAGGATCACCGGGGTTTCCCGGTTACCCAGCCGGCCCAGGTCGGTGAGCACCTTCGCCACAATGCCGGACGACGAAATGTAGGTCACGCCACCCATCACCATCGCCCCCACCGGGCCCCAGCCCAGCAGCAGGGCGACCACGGCTCCGGGCGTGAAATTCAGGACGATATCCAGGACGCCGGAGAGCCAGGACTGCCGAAGCCCGGTCACCAGTTCTTTGGCCGTGTATTCGAGGCCCAGCATGAGCAGCAGCAGGATCACACCAATTTCACTGGCGATCTCACTGAATTCGTTGAGCCCCTCCAACTCGATCAATCCACCGTTGCCGAAAAACAGCCCGCCCAGGAGGTAGAGCGGTATGGGAGAGAGACCAATTCGACCGGCAAGCCGTCCAAGGACACCGAGGCAGAAGAACACCGCCCCCAGTTCGATTAGTGTCAGTGCGCTGCTGGCCTCCAAACCAGCCTCAGCCGCCGCTGAGGATATCGGCGGCAGCGTCCAGACCTTCGGCGGTCCCGACGGCAACGAGGAGGTCTCCGGCGTGCAGGGTGAAATCGGGTGCTGGCGATGGCTCGACCCTGCCCTCGCGCAGGGCAGCCACCACTGAGGCGCCGGTGCGGGTTCGCATCCTGGTTTCGCCGAGCCGGTAGCCGTCGAACGGCGACCCGCTGATAATCAGGAACTGGCGGGTGTTCACACCGGGAAGATCCCGGTGCTCTTCGGTCAGCTGGGCCACCAGTTGGTGGGCGCCGAGCAGGTTACCCAGGGTTGCGGCTTCGTCGGCCGTCAGTGGAATGGATACCAGGCAGGCGTCCGGGTCGTCCTGCCTGGAAATGATCAGGGCGGTTTCACCATCACGCTGGGTGACAGTTCCGATGCGGCGCCCCGAGGACGTCACAATGTCTTTGCGCATGCCAATGCCGGGCAGCGGCGTCTTATCGACCTTCATAGCGCTAATTCTAGACCTGTGGGGCCCCGGCGTTTACCTCTTCCTAAAGGCGAAACGGTGGCCGTAACCGGAGCTGGATGCTTTGCTCCGCACTCCGGCCATCGGGGCCGGTCAGCCGGACGGTGATCCGATCCGGTGCCGCCGGGCTGTACACCCAGTACTCCCCCGCCCGTGAGGGATACCGCCCCACCTGGGTCCGGGTGGAGGCCGCCTCGGGGGTCGCCACCGGCACCTCCTCAAGATTGCCTTCAATGACCACCGGCCTGGGTGGCCGCCCCGGGAAAGGCCGCCCCGGGAAAGGCCCACTGGCACGGGGCCGCAGGGTCACCCGCAACCGGAACGAGCCAGCAGGAGTGGCCGCAGGAGGCGTACTGCTCTGCCACTCAGCGAGCACCCCGGTCAGGGGCTGCCGACGAGCGAGGGCGAGTCCGTTGATTTCCGGCGCCGGCAGCAGCGATCCGGGTGGGACTGTCACGGTTTCGGTGCTGGTCCGGCCCAGCGGATCGGTGATGATCACCCTCACCTCGATGATGTCCCCGGGGTCGGCCCGGCGGAGGAGTGCCCGATAGCCGGTCGGCGCTCCGGCGAGGGCTTCAATTCGCCAGAATCCCGATCCGGTGGTGGGTTCCACCTCGGTCACCAACCCGAGTTGTTCGGAGGAGTCGATTAACGCGGCCCCGAGGGGGACGGTTGCGGCGACGGAAATCCGGTGGGTGCCCAGCGGGCTGCGCACGGCCGGGGCCCGGCTGGTCCACCTGACCAGCACCTCCCCGGGACCGCCCGCACCGGGTGCGACGGTCAGCGCAGAGAGGTCGGGGGGCCCTGCTGGGGGTACCACCACCCAGGCGGCTGAACTCGCATCCGAGCGGTCGCCGAGGATGCCGCGGGAGGGGTCGTCGCTGCTCCAGACGGTGGCCCGGTACCAGAGCCGTTTCCAGGAACCGTCAGGGACGTCGAACCCGTCCAGGGTCCGGATCCCGCCGGGCGCCGGGCCCGCACCGATGGTCCACCCGGGTGTGCTTGCGGACACGGCTGCCACGGGCGGTCCCATGGTGCCCAGTGATGCGACAGCCTCGTCCACCCGGACCCGGTGCAGTTCCACCCGGGTCACCGCTGCGCCGTCGCGCGCACCGACCAGCACCCGGGCCTTATAAACACCCGCATCCTCCACCGCATGGAGCTCAAGGGTCGGCGGGGCAGGCTGGGACCGGCGCGGAACCGCGTAGGCAAACCATTGGTCAGCCGCGTCAGGCCCGGACGGCCAGGGCGCCTCGACCTGGCCGGCGCTGACTCCGATGATCACAAAGGCGTGAATGTCGGTGGTACCGCGGGGCAGCGTTACATCGGCGGATGTCCCGGAGACCAGGGTGGCGTTGCGGCGGGTGAAGGCGCGTCTGGAGGGATCGTTGTTGAAGACGTCCTTCATCGCCTCGAGCCGTTGGGACAGCGGGGCCTCCAGATCAGCCGGTGGCAACCCGGCGTTCTGCAGTAACTTGGTCTCGGTGGATTCGTAGATGGCGTAGCCGGCCACCGACCCAGCGGACGACCAGGACAGGCGTGCATGAGATTCCCCGTTTGCGTCGGGGAGGCTACCCAGGGCCACCGTTGGCAGGGTGTTCATGACAACTGCTGGTGGGCGTGGATCCGAGGTCGTCACGACGCTGGGATCCGCTGGCCAGGCGCCCCACCGTTGAGGCAGGACCCGTTCCCTCCCGATAGCCCACAGCGCCAACCCGATATGGCCCGATGCATCAAAGTCCAGGCTGAAACCGGGAATCCGCAGACGGTATCGCCGTTCCCGCTCCCCCTGCCCCGCGGGGCCCATCTCCACCACCGCGTCGCCCGCAAGATTCAGGCCCGTCAGGGTCATCCCCCCGCCGGAGCCTTCATCGCCAACGAAGACGACGTCGGCAAACGCGCCTCCCCCACCGAGGCTGCGCTGCAGCCCACCTGGCACCGAGGTATCGGGGGGTTGCGAACCGTGAAGCGGTGCGGCGAAGAGTCTGCCAGCAAACCGGATGGCCAGCGGCCCCCTGGCGGACCAGTCCCACAGGAACTCGACCTCCAGTTGCGCGGCAACGAGGCTCCCCGCCGTCGGGCTGCCCACCGCGGTCAGGGCGGCACTGACAATCCTGACGCCGTCGACGGCCGGTTGATCAACGGTGACTCCGGCGGTGCGCCATTTGCTCCACAGCCCGTAGAGGTCCTGATGTGCGACAGAGTAGCTCGGAGAGATACTTCCCGGATCGGTCGGGATGGGAATTTCGCGGTCGACCGCCGAAATCCTGTGCGGGGCCGGGTCCCCCTCCACCGGGGCGTCATTGATGATGCCGGGCAGCCAGCCGCCGCCCACCCGAGGGGGCAGCAAGGACGACGCCGCGAGGTCCCCCGGGCGGGACACCCGGGCGAAAGCGAAGCTGCGTGGACGAGCCAACGGGGTTGCCAGCGGCCGCTCCCACCCGGTGCGGAGGGACGTCCGCCACGGCGCGTCCCTGTCCATCGGGCGCAGATAGCCCATGGTCCGCACCAAAACCCCGGCCGGCGCCAGCGGTGCAATCCCGGGCTGCGGCGACGGGACCACCGCCGCGTAGGTGCGTTCTGCCGATTGCCCGTCAAGACCTTTCTCGTAGGTGGCTGTGACCAGGTAGTCGTAGCCGCTGCGCTCGCCGTGATCGTCCTTGGGCAGCTCATCGGGCCCGTACGCTGTGCCCATGCCGAGGGTGAGCGCGGCATAGGGATCCGCTCCGGCCGCCAGCAGCGTCATGCCCCACGGTGAGACCAGCGAGGTGGTGGGACTGCCGGGCGCCGAGCCGCCACTGGAGTTGGCCGGTGGCGGCATGGTGATGGCAATGGTCCGCCCAGCGTGCTCCTGCGGCGGGTGGGAGTTCGAGATGACCGCCAGGTGGTGCACCAGCGAGGCGTTGGCGTCATCGATGACCGCCGTAAAATCCGGTTCCTGCCAGCCGGGCGCGGTGATTCCTGCCGTGAGGTGCGGGTCCCAGCCCGACGACGGCGCGCCGCGTTCCAGCCGCTGTCCGGCAGCCGTGACGGGGTCGGTGAGTGCCGGTGCAGGGCCAGAGGCGTCCACCAGCATGCCCTGCGGGTGGCTGCCGTAGGCGGTCCCCGCCCACCGTGCACTGTCAACGGGCAGACCCACATGCTCCAGTTCCTCCCACCCCATTCCCTCGTCATACTGGGCCAGCTCGGTGCCCAGAATCGACTCGATCACAATGCCGGGGTCCACCAGGAGGCCGTCCATCGCCCCGGCACCAATCTGGACGGCTCCGGCCCCCGGCTCGAAACGCCTGACAGCCACGGCGCCTGAGGTGGTGGGCCAGCCGGCAAAAGCGTAGATGTAGCCGGCAGCGCCGCTGAGGAACAGGTGGGCGGTCACCAGCCGGGTCCCGTGCCAGGTCACCAGGGTACGCCCGCCCAACGAGGGGATGACGACCGCACGGAAGGTGAAGTCGGTGCGTTCGGCGCGCATGGCCGGCCGGCGCCAGACGCTGAACGGCCGGCTGGGTATGCCGATCTCCTGGTTGGTCAGCCACCGTAGCTGCACGTTCGCCGGCCTGACCTTGAGGGTGCGTGAATACTCTTTCAATCCGCCAAGGGTGCGGGCGTGAACCGCCCAATTGATGGCGACGCCCTCGGCCTGGAACCGGCGGGAATTGAATACGTAGCTCATGATCAGTCAGTCTCTTCCCACGGCGCGGAGGTGAGTTGGAGGTCGGCGACGGTAAACGCACTATCTGCGGCCGCCGGGCCGTCGAGATACGTCTCGGGTTGCGCGAGACGGGCCAGGACCAGGGTCAGGCGCTTGCTGCGGGACCCTGGTTTGAGGGAGACCAGGGCACGCTGGCCGCCCGGCCCCATCACCATCCGGTCCACGACTGCGCCAGCGCTGGGCCTCTCAGCGAGCTCCAGCCACCTGCGCTGCACCATCTTGTAGCGGCGGTTGCCGGCTACCGCCGAATCCACCTCTTCGACTGCCACCCCACGACTACGCCACATTGGCTCTGACGCATCGATGAGGACAGCTGCCGGTTGGGGGACCGAGCCCGGCGCCGCAGTTTCCCAGAACACCACAATCTGACCGGATTTAGGCACGCCCATCGGCTCCAGCCCCGCCGCAGTGAGCGCCTGGTCAAGTTCGGCGCCTTCCGGAGGGCGCGCCGCGAAGGATGCGGCAACGGTCTGCAGCGCCGCCGGCGCAGCGTACCGGTGCACAATCTTGGCGTCGGCGAACGACCCACTGAACTCTTCGACCGAGGCGTAGGCGCCGGTGCTGAAGGAGCGGCGCCAGATCACCTCACCCTGCGCGCCGTCGGGCGCCGTCAAATCGGCGGTTTCCACATCCATGATGTAGTCGGTGTAGCTCTCAAGTTCCACTCCCACGGTTTCCACCGAGTGCCTGACGCGTTCCTCATCCACGGGGATGCAACTGCCGGTCAGTACCCCAGCCAGCGCCTGCTCCCAGGGTGATAGGACCGCCGCCGCGACGAGCTCCGGGTTGTTGCCTCCGGCTGCGGTCCAGGGCCGCAACACCAACGGGTGGACGAAGCCGGGTTTCGCCTGGATGGGGCGGAAGGCTGAGGACCGCAACCGCACCTGAAGCCGTTTGCCGTAGGCCGCGAACATCCTGACCACGTTGGTGGTGCCGAAAATGATCTTGATGGGTTCCCCGGTGGGAAAGTGCTGCTCACCCTCCTGCGGGGTGCTGCCGAGGATCCAGGGGTCGAGTCGCCGGGGTGGCAGATTGTCGGTTCTGAAGAAGAACTGCTGCGGGGAACTGGCGACGTCGACGGCCGTTCCATCGGTCCCGTCGGGAAGGACGGGTCGAGCCTGCACGGAGTACCCGACTGTTGCGCGGTAGACGGTGTCGGGGTGGAGCAGCGCGTGGTCGTCCGTGTCGCCGCCGAGGACATTGGCGACCGCGGCCTGGCGGGAGTCGCGTTCGGTCTGGTCCCAGTCGAAGCGCAGGAACTCGGCGGTCCGGGTCAGTTCGGTGCCGGCCAGATAGTAGCCGCGGGCGTCGAGGCGCTCGTTGATTGAATCCTCGGGTGGCATCCCAATCTGAAGGTGGTCAGCCTTCTCGCCGCCCTTGACCTCAACGACGACCGGGAAGTACCCCAGCCGGGTCATGGCCGTGGCTTGCTGGCTGAGCAGGAACGTGTCCGCACCCCAGGGTCCGGCAGCGTCGGTCCAGCGGGCGGGGAGAGTGGTGACGGCGGGGGTGACAACGTCCCTGGAAAGTTCATTTTCCTCGGCGTCAAAGGCACAGACCACGAGTCCGCCCTCCAGCAACTCTCTGCGCACCAGCAGATACAACACCACCGCGGTGAAGGGGCCGGTGCGCAGCACCACCGCATTATCGAGTGGCCCCGGCTGGAATCCCGCGGCTTTCCAGCCCTCGTGGATGTCTTGTTTCCGCTCTTCGTCACCGTGGTGCATGGGGTCACGGGCGTCGTAGACGGGTGCAGCGAGCGCTCGGCTGGAACATTTGGCGCGGCCCTGCTTGATCGGAACACCATCCAGCAGTTGCGCCCGGTGGACGGTGAGGTCGGGGTCCGGGTTGGTGACCACATCGCCCCAGGCGACGCGAGGCAACACCGTTTCCTCTGGCTCCTTGCCTCCGAGGGCCGCGAGGACCGGGTTGTTGGCCTCGACTGATCCGTCCAGTTCGGGACGACGGGTGTCCGCCCGGTTGGCTTCCCTGACCTCCGGGCAGGTAGCGGCGAGCCCCTCCACCTGGGCGGGGACGACGGCGAGGAGACTGTCGACCGAGAAGTCGCCCGAGCGCCAGCGCTCGGTCACGGTCAGGTGGTTGTCCGGCGGTATCGACCGGTGGCTTCCCGGCGGGTCCGGCCAGGGCAGCCCGGTAAGGTGCCAGCCGGCCTCGGATGGCCCCAGGGGTTCGCCGAGGAAAGTGAACAGGACCGACGTCGGCGGGGCAATGGGATCACAGATGGTTCCCCAGCTGTCGGTGACCGTCTCCTCGAGCGAGTACCCGGTTTCGACTGCCTTGGGGGTTCCCTCCGGGAGCCAGCTCAGGAGCGCCAGTTGGGCCGACAGGGCCGTGTCGCCACTTTTTTGCTCCCACCAGGTAGCCGGTGTCGATCCGTCGGTGAATCCCCCCGGCAGCACACCGCCGTCGGGGCCCACCGGGTCGAGCTCCACTGAGGTCAGGGTGAATTTATAGGACGCGGATCCTTTCTTGACCCATCCCCCGGGAGCGACTCCGGTGCTGCCGGCCAGCACCTCGCCCTTGAACCGAACTGCCGGATCGGCGACCGGGGGCAGGTTCATCATGAGTACCGGAATGGCGTCCAGGGGAACACCATTCTCGGGGTCCACCGCGACCAGGGATTCGGCGGCGTCGGCCAGGCCGCTGTCGATCGGTTTGTCGACGCCTGAGCCCTGGACTAGCGCCGGTGACCTGCCCACCAACTTGAGGATTTCGACCAGCGGCGGCGGGGGCGGGGTCTGGATCGCCGTCTCGCCAAGTTCAAAAGTGACGCAGCCCTGCACGGAGAAGAACAGGAACTTCACCCGTCCGCAGATCTCGCCGCTGATGCGTGACACCTTGGCCGGGTTGCCGCCGATCATCTTCTCCCCCACGAAGACGTCCAGCTTGGCCCAGGCGCTCACCTCAATGATGAAGAGGTGAAGGCTGCCCCGGACATACAGGATCCCGGCGAGGCAGAACGGGTCGAACCCCACCACCGCATCAAAGCCGGCAGCGAGTTCGGCGTAGAGGCCGCTACTGCGGTCCCCCCATTCAAACGAGACGTGGAGGCCGGTACCGATGGAGAATCCGTAGACTTCGGGCAGGTTGTCCAGGGCAAGCCCGTTGCCGGAGAGCATCAGGTAGCCCGTGCCGTCGAACACCTCAAGGATGTTGGCGTGGATGGGGCTGCGCTGCCGGCCGAGGTACAGGTGCCAGTCCGCCACATCGGTGAAGTTGAAGAAAGCTTCGACCGGGATATGGAGTTCCAGCAGCGGTGAGATGTCGAAGTCAATGGAAATGCCGATGGTGAGAGTCCCGCGCCCCATGTCGAGGTCGATGACGGCCAGGAAGGTGCCTTCGGCGTTGCCGCCCAGGTTCGGCATCACGGCCAGCAGCTTCGCCTTCATGATCAGCAGTAGCCGCGGGCCGGGCAACTCCAGCATGATCAGGCCCTTGAGATTGAAGATGACGCTGCTGCCCATGGTGCCGAGGATTGCGCCAACACCAAAGGCCCAGGTGTTGACCTCGGGCTTCCAGAACTCCAGGTTCAGGGGGTTTCCGCCGGTGGCCCGGAGCCAGGCCAGTGCGGGTGCCATGTCGGAGGTGTCGATGTCGGTCAGGTCGCGTGCGTAGTTCATGGCGAACAATCCCATGAAACCGTAGATCCCCAGGCCGCTCTGCCCCAGCGGGATGGCGACCGGGAACTCGACCTCAAGTGCGACGATCACGCCGGTGGCCGGTCCGCCGTCCTCCTCGCTGATGTTCGCCACCCCCACCCCTGCGGCGATCCGCACCGACACGGGAACGATGGTCAGGTCCAGCTGCCCCTTTATCTCGCTGTCGTTCATTTCCAGGTAGCCTTTGCCAGCGATGGCACCCGGAATGTCGATGGAGGCGCCGAAAGCGGTGATCGCGAAACTGAACGGTTCGAAGGCAACCCGCAGCCGGGCCCGGTCGATGCTGACGACGCCAAGGTCGACGGCGAAATCCAGGTCAATCTCGAAGATGAGGGGATTGTTGCGTGCCACCCGTGCGCCGAGTACCTGCAGGAGCTCGCCGAGCGGTTCGGCAATCTTCAGCCCGCCGGGACCTGCCACCTCGATGGAATAGCCCTTCGCTGCGTCAAACACCGGCCGGAACTGGAACGGCTGACCGGCAGCGCCGTCCCCGAGCCTGATGCCCACCGCCTTGTAGCGTACCGAGAGCGGGGCCTCACGGGTGATCTCGACGAGACCAGCGATGTCCATCGAGATGGCCGCCTCGACGTCGAAGAGCACCACCAGTTCATTGGCGCCGGGGACAGCGTTGAGCAGGATCTCGCCGCCGTGCCACACCACCCTTTCGGTCTTAACAATCTCCGAGGAAGCAATGCCCGCCGGGATGGCGAGCATCGCGGCGGTGACCCCCATCTGGACGATGGCCCCCTCGTTGGCGACCGCCCCTGCCGTCTCGGAGAGCAGCGGCATCAGGACCACTGTGGCGCCGAAGAAGTCCAGCCCGAACTCCGGTGCCTGCAGCGCCTCTCCCGGCCGGATCCCCCACAGGTAGAGTCCGTCGGTGTCCTGGGGGTGGGCCCCATACTGGGCGGTCATCCTCACGGAGCCAACAGCCTCGTCGATTTCGATCAGGAACCGGATTCTGATGATGCCGTCGGCGGGGTTTCGGCCGATGGCCCGGGCCGCGCTGAGCTCGCTCCCCGGGGTCATCTGCCCGGCTAGCCGGTTCTCGGCGGCGGTCTGGATATCGAACTCCCCGAACACTTCGCAGGAGACGAAAGTGTTCCTGACGATTCTGACGACTGTGCCCAGTTTCCGGAACCAGGACGGCGGGTTGGTGCGGGTGCCGGGGTCGGCGTCGGGGGTGGTCAGATCGGTGCCGGGGCCGGTGGCTTCCTCCCGCCACAGTTCCGCCGTGACCAGCGTGTCCCCGGTGCTCACTGGCGGCCAGGTCGCTTCCGCTTTCCAGAAGGTCCGCCGGACGTCGAGGGCTGGCCCCTGCCCCGTCCACCCCGACATGTCGGCGGCAGCGGTGATCACCGGGTTCCTGCCGGTGAGTGCGGGCTCCTGGCAGAGCCGTTCGATGCGAAGTTGGAGGGCATCGGCGCGGCGCCGGGCAAGCCGTTCGTTGTATTGGCGGACCGTGGGTGTGTCGGTGCCCTCGAAACTGGCGTACCCGCTGATGGAGATGGGGTGCCCGGCGGGGAGCGCCGCGAGGAGCGGGCGGAGCGTGTCGTCGGAGTCGGTGCCCTGCGTCCAGGGGGTGGCGGCACCCGCATTGGGTGCCGGGGCTGACCGGCTTGGCGCCGCGGATTCGGCTCCCGGGTCCGGTGTGTCAAAGCGGTAATAGGCGGTGGCAGCCCCCACGGTGGTGGTCCCGGGAAGCCTGGCCTGTACCGAGAAGCGTTGGCCCGGGCCGACGTTGGCGGACAGCGTAGCCCCTGTCGTTGGCGCACCGCCGTCGACCCGCCATTCGGTGGTGGCCGCTGTTGCCGTGTCGACGTCGAGAGTGAGGACAACCGTCGTCGTCGTGCCCGCGACGGTTTCAGAGTCGACGCGCAGGCGCGGCGAGGCGGCCGGGACGGTACCCGTGGTGGTGCTGACGGTGCGAAGCTGGGCGTTGGTACCACCGTCCGGGACCGCGGCGAGGGCCGACGTCGTCAGGGTGAGGGTGGCGGTCTGTGGAGTGCCGCTGGTGTCCCTGACGGTGATGACGATGTTTCGGCTCGCGTCGGTGGAGAGATCGATGTCGGTGACCCTGCCGACCGGCTGTGCGACGCCGTCGACGGTGATGGTGAAGGTGTAGGGGGCCAGCCCGCCTTCAACGTCGGCAACCATCCGGGTGAGAGGGGGCAGGGTGACGGTGCGGGTGCCGCCGGTGCCGACCGGCGAGTAGCAGCGCCCGGCCGCATCGTAGAAGCGCGCCCCGAGTTTGAGGGCTCCTGCGCCCTGGTAGGCGACGGTCAGGTCGAAGTCGCCGGACACCCCGGAGGTCGCGCCGAAGCCGATGAGGAGGTTTTTGGCACCGGCGTCGACGCAGAGGTCGCGGGCGCCGTTCGGAGCCACGAAGAGCCGGATTTCGGGGAGATAAAGGCCCTGCCATTCGGCGCCGAGGTTGAGCAGGTCGAGGACGTCGGGTGGGGTGGCGTCACCGGAGAGATCGAGCATGCCGGAGCGGAATCCGAAGCCGACCACGTCGGTGGACCCGATGAACGCGAACGGAGGCTGCATGGTGACGAAGGAGGCAATGGCGGGATCGTCGGTGCCGGTGTCGCCGAGACCCAGGAACCTGGCGTCGGTGCCGCCGTCGTCGCCGAAGATCTGGAAGTCGACGTCCGGCAGGGTGAACGTGACGTCAGGATTCTGCGGATCCGGGACCAGCTCCCCCGGGCTGGGATGCTTGGCTCCGCGCAGGAACGGGGCTTTCAACACAATATTGCTCAGGCTCAGGTCGAGGGTGAAGTCCTCCCCGCCCAGTCCCGGGACCTGCAGTTCGAAGGTGAGGGTGGTGTTGCGGACGTCAATCCACGAGTTTTCACCGAAGGCGTCCTCTCCACCTGCGGTCGCGGCGGGGGTCCAGACCAGTCGTTTGCTGACGACGTCGACGCCGAGTTTCAGCCCGGCGGCGAAGGACACCGAGCCGGTGACGGTCACACCGCCGGGGTTCGAGGGGGTTTGCTGATCGTCGACGGTGAACTCGTCGAGGGCTTCCCCGAAATCCCCGAGCTCCGTGCCATCACCGAGCAGGGGTGTGAGTGTATCCAGTAGTGAAGGCATTGCCGAGCTCCTCAGCGGATATCCAGCACGTCAGAATGGAACGATTATGGACCCGCAGTAGAAACTCGACAACCAAAACTCTTGGTTATTCAAAACGTATGTGTTAATTTATTCGATTGTATTTTTGGGCCGGCCCTTTGGGGTCGGGTTTAGCGGGTCGGGCGCAGCGTGTCAGCCAGCAGCGGGACGTTGCTCTCCTCGCCCAGGATCAGTGCGGCCGCCAGTTCAGCAATCCCCGACGACGTCTGGAAACCGTAGCCGCCCTGGCCAGCCAGCCAGAAAAACCCGGCGGCTTCGGGATCAAACCCGACCACCGGCAACCCGGCTTTGGTCGAGGTTCGCAGCCCGGTCCAGGCGCGGTCGATTGAGGTGATTCCCAGGGTGGTCGCCTCATTCAACCGGTGCAGTAACGCCGTCAGGTCGGCGGCGACCGGTTGGGCGTCCTCGGGAACGCTCGGCACCGATTCGCAGGGCGAAATCAGTGCACCTGCCCCTTCGCGCCGGAAATAGAAGCTGTCGTCGGCGGCCGCGACCATCGGTGTTCCCGGTGCCAGCTCGCCGGTCATGCGCACGACGGCGGCGGTCCGGCGGTAGGGCCGGAGCCCCTGGATTTCCACTCCGGAGATCACCGCAACCTCATCGGCCCACGCCCCCGCAGCGTTCACGAGGACCGCTGAATGAATAGCGTGCGCGCCGGCCCCGACATTCCACCCGTTTTTCAACTGTTGGGCCGAGTGGATCTTGGCCCCGGTAAGGACCGTGACACCGGCGCCGAACGCTACCTGCCGGTGGTGGTCGATCAGGGCAGCGGAATCGAGCCCCACCGAGGTGGTGTCAATGCCCGCGGCGGCGAACGTTTCCGGCCGGAGCTGCCGGCACAGGGACAGCGCTTCCTGGTGGCTGATCGCGGTCATGGCGCCGCTGGAGCGTTCAGCGACGTCCTGCTCGGATCCGATCAGCATGAAGCTGCGCGGCGCAAGGAGTTGGAGGTTGTGGTCTTTTTCGGTGGTGCGCAGCAGGTCGAGGGTGCGATTGGTGAGCTGCTGCACCACGGGAGGTCCGTAGCTGGGGATGAGTTGCCGGGCCGATCTGGAGGAGGCGTGGTAGGCGAGCTCCTGTTCGGCCTCCACGAGGACCACCGTGCAGTGCCCGGCGAGCCGCGAGGCCAGGGACAACCCGGCGATGCCGCCACCGACAATCAGAACATCAGCGTTGAGTGCCATGCCTGCAGCCTACCCGGCGGTCCGGGTCGATTCCGGGAGGACAGCAGTTCGGTGAGCAATACGGACGCCGGGGGCGTGTCACCGAACCGGGTTCACGACGCCGGCCGGGCTGGCTGGTGCCGGGGCTGGGCAGTTCGCTGGCTAGGTGGCGGCCGCGACGTCGTCGCGCGCCCCGATGAACGCCTGCACACACGCCTCGATGTCCTCGGCGCTGTGGGCGGCGGACAGCTGCACCCGGATCCGGGCGGCACCGCGAGGCACCACAGGAAAACTGAACGCCGTAACAAACACGCCGCGAACCAGCATGGCGTCGGCGGCCTTGGCCGCCAGCGCGGCGTCGCCGAACATCACCGGGATGATCGCGTGCTCGCCGTCGAGCAGTTCGAAGCCTTCCTCGGTCATCCGGCGCCGGAACAGTGCCGAGTTTTCCTCGAGTTGCGCCCGCAGGTCGGCGCTGTTCTGGACCAGGTCGAGGGCGGTGAGGGTGGCGGCGACGATTGACGGTGCCAGGGAGTTCGAGAACAGGTACGGCCGGGCACGCTGGCGAAGGAGCGCGACGATCTCGGCGTGCGCTGCGACGTAGCCGCCGGATGCCCCGCCCAGTGCCTTCCCGAAGGTACCGGTGTAGATGTCCACCCGGTTGGAGACTCCGGCGTGCTCCGGCGTGCCGGCACCGGTTTTGCCCATAAAGCCGACCGCATGTGAATCATCCACCATGACCATCGCACCGTACTGCTCGGCGAGGTCGCAGATGGCCTCCAACGGAGCGAGGTAACCGTCCATCGAGAACACACCGTCGGTGACGATCAGGGTCCGGCGGGCTCCTGCGGCCTCCTTGAGCTTCGCTTCCAGATCGGTCATGTCACGGTTGGCGTAGCGGTACCGCTGGGCCTTGGACAGTCGGATGCCGTCGATGATCGACGCATGGTTCAGCGCATCAGAAATCACCGCGTCTTCGGCGGTCAACAGGGACTCGAAGACACCACCGTTGGCGTCGAAGCACGAGGAGAACAGGATGGTGTCTTCGGTGCCAAGGAATTGTGACACCCGGGCCTCGAGTTCCAGGTGGAGATCCTGGGTGCCGCAGATGAACCGGACGGAGGCCATACCGAAGCCGCGGTCATCGAGCGCCTGTTTCGCGGCGGCGATGATGTCCGGGTGATCGGCCAATCCCAGGTAGTTATTGGCGCAGAAGTTCAGTACCCGCTGGGGGGCGCCGTCGAGCGTTGCCGCTTCAATATGGTTGGACTGCGGGGAGGAAATCCGCCGCTCATTCTTGAACAGACCCGCGCTGCGGATACCGTCCAGCTCCTCGGTCAGCTGATCCTGAATGCTCGTGTACATGATGCTCCTTAGAATCCGGTCCAGTCCAGGACCACTTTGCCGCTGGCCCCGTTGCGTGCTGTATTAAAGCCCTGCTGCCACTGCGACGCGGGCAGGGTATCGGTAACCACGCTCGAGATCGCCTGCTGCAGAATTGGGTTGGACTGCAGCATGGCGCTCATGGCGTACCAGGTTTCGAACATCTCGCGGCCGTAGATGCCCTTCAGGGTGAGCATGTGCGTGACCATCTTGGCCCAGTCGATGGTGATATCGGCTGACGGCAGCCCGAGCATGGCGATCCGGCCGCCATGGTTCATGTTGTCGATCATCTCCGGCAGGGCCGTGGGGTGGCCGGACATCTCCATGCCGACGTCGAACCCTTCCCTCATCCCGAGCTTGCGCTGCGCGTCAACGATCCGGGTGGTGCTGACGTTCACGGCCAGGTCAGCACCGACGGTGAGTGCCAGATCGAGCCGGGGCTGGAAGACGTCGGTGACGGCAATGTAGCGAGCGCCAGCGTGGCGGGCGACGGCGGCAGCCATCAGTCCGATTGGTCCGGCCCCCGTTATCAGCACGTCCTCGCCGACGAGGGGGAAACTCAGGGCAGTGTGGACTGCGTTGCCGAAGGGGTCGAAGATGGCGCCCAACTCGGGGGTGATGCCTGCGGGGTGCACCCAGACGTTCGGTTCAGGTATCACCACAAACTCGGCGAAGGCGCCGTCGCGCTGTACGCCGACGCTGGCGGTCCTGATACACATTTGACGGCGACCGGCGCGGCAGTTGCGGCACGTTCCGCAGACGATATGGCCTTCACCGGAGACCCGGTCGCCCACCTTGACGTCTCGCACGCCGTTGCCGAGTTCAACCACTTCACCGTAGAACTCGTGCCCCGGAATCAGGGGTGCGTTGAT
Source organism: Arthrobacter sp. TB 23 (assembly GCF_000294595.1). Lineage (NCBI taxonomy): Bacteria > Bacillati > Actinomycetota > Actinomycetes > Micrococcales > Micrococcaceae > Arthrobacter > Arthrobacter sp. TB 23. Next base: position 19,375 of record NZ_ALPM01000091.1, read on the forward strand.
GGTGCTGGCGGCCCATTGGTCCCAGGACTCGATGTGAAGATCGGTGCCACAGATCCCGGTGGTCATCACGCGGATCTTGACTTCGCCGAGACCCGGCGTCGGCTCGGGCCGGTCGACCAGTTCGAAACCGGGGTGCGGACCGGACTTGTAAAGCGCCTTCACTGAGGGGTTCCTTCCACCCGCACGCGGTAGGTAAGCGTGGTACGCCCCGGCGCGTGCAGTTCATCCTGGACGGTGCTGTGGCACCATCGTCAGCGTATCAGCCGGGTTCCGGCAAAGCCGGGTTGCGGCTGGCTAGTCCTGCAGCGCCACGCACATCACCGATGCGTCGTCCGCTGTTTCGCCGATCTCCTGCTGGGTAATGCGCAGGGTCAACATGAGCTCCTGTGCACCACCGGGGGTGCTGACCGCATCGAGGAAAGCCTCGGGGCCCGCCACCAGACCCAGATCGACTGCCCGCCAGGCACCATCCGAAGCGAGCGCCACGGTGTGCGCTTTCCCCACTGTCACCAGTCTGGCTCGCTCGGCTGCTTCGGGTTCCCGCCGGGCCACCCAGACGCCGTGCTCGGTATTACGGTCCCGCCGGGCCTGCAGGTGGTCGGCGCGTGTTCCGGTGGGTTCGCTGATCGGAACTCCAGCGTGCAGCCAACTTCCGTCGTACCGGCGGGCCACGACGTGGCAGTCGGCGAGGCTGAGCACCTGGACGCCGTCGTCGGCGGCGGTCACCAGGGAGACCGCAGCGCTGGGGAAAAAGTGGGACCGAGCGCCGACCAGCCGCTGCCCGAGCGCATCAACGGTTTTCAGTGCCGCGGACAGAACCTCGCGGGGATCCGCGGGGCCGGCGTGTTCAGCCAGCGCGAGGTTGAGGACCTGCGCGTACCAGGACGGGTTGGATGCCCCGGGCAGGTCGATCTCTGCCAGTAGGGACGTGGCGCCGTCAATCATCCACGCGGCGTTGCGCCGGTAGCCGCAGGCGTCTTCCATGATGTGGTTATCGCCCTCGGTCTGGACACGGGACAGGTGGGTCCAGACCGGCTTCTCAGCGCTCACCGTCGGCCAGCCTGTTCGCCACGAGGATCCTTTCAGGAGAAACGGTGAGCAACCTGGACGTTCGCAGAGGTAATGTTGCCCCCTTTTTGTCCAGATTGCCCACCTCAATTGGGAGCGGCGGGTTAGCCCTCGACGCCGAGGCGCTGCAGGATCAGTTCCCGCACCCGACCGGCGTCGGCCTGGCCGCGGGTGGCTTTCATGACGCCGCCCACGATCGCGCCGACAGCCTGCACCTTGCCGCCGCGGATCTTGTCGGCGACATCGGGCTGGGCTGCCAGTGCTGCATCGATCGCCTCGAGCAGCGGACCGTCGTCGGACACGACCGCCAGCCCGCGGGCCTCGACCACCTCGGTGGGTGTGCCTTCGCCAGCGAGGACGCCGTCGAGCACCTCCCGGGAAAGCTTGTCGTTGATCTTGCCGGACTCGATCAGCGAGTTCAGTTCGACGATCAGCTCGGGGGTGACACCCAGCTCGGACGGCTCGACGTCGGCCACCTTCGCCCGGCGGGAAATCTCGCCCATCCACCATTTACGGGCGACGGCGGGTTTGACTCCGGCAGCGATGGTGTCCTCGATGGAGGACATCACACCGGCGTTGACGACGTCACGGAACTCGGCGTCGGAGTAGCCCCAATCCTGCTGCAGCCGTTTGCGGCGTTCGGCCGGTGGCTCGGGCAGTTCGGAGCGGAGCCGCTCGATCCACTCCTCGGTGGTGACGATAGGCACCAGATCGGGTTCGGGGAAATAGCGGTAGTCGTCGGCGTCGGACTTGGGACGGCCCGACGTCGTCGAGCGGGTGTCCTCGTGCCAGTGGCGGGTTTCCTGGATGATGGCGATCCCGGAATCGAGCACCGCTGCGTGGCGCTGGATCTCATACCGGACGGCGTGCTCGACGGCGCGCAGCGAGTTCACGTTCTTCGTCTCGGTGCGGGTGCCGAACTTCTCCTGCCCCTTGGGCTTGAGGGAGACGTTCGCGTCACAGCGGACGTTGCCGCGTTCCATTTTGGCGTCAGACACGCCAAGGTTTTTGACGATCTCGCGGATCGCAGCGACGTACGCCTTCGCCAGCTCGGGAGCGCGGGCACCGGCACCGACAATCGGCTTGGTGACAATTTCCACGAGGGGAACTCCGGCGCGGTTGTAGTCCACAAGGGAGAACTCGGCGCCCTGGATCCGACCGGTGGAGCCACCCATGTGGGTCAGCTTTCCGGCGTCCTCTTCCATATGGGCGCGCTCAATCTCGACGGTGAACACGGTGCCGTCAGCCAGCTCAATGTCAATGGATCCGTCATAGGCGATCGGGTCCTCGAACTGGGAGGTCTGGAAGTTCTTCGGTGTGTCCGGGTAGAAATAGTTCTTCCGGGCGAAGTAGCACTTCTCGGCGATCTTGCAGCCCAGCGCCAGCCCGATCTTGATGGAAGACTCCACCGCCACCCGGTTCACTACCGGCAGCACACCCGGCAGACCAAGGTCCACCGGGGTGACGTTGGTGTTGGGGGTGTCACCAAACGCGTTGGGTGCCGAGGAGAACATTTTGGTCTGGGTGTTCAACTCCACATGGACCTCGAAGCCCAGCACCGGATCATACTTCTCGAGGGCTTCCTCGAAGGTCAGAATGTCTTCAGTTGCCATAGCCATCAGTTGGTTCCTCCTGCAGTGCTAGTCTCCACGCGGTCGGCTGTGCCGCCGGACCGCAAAGCGTCAGGCCTCAGCTCCGGAGCGCGATCCAGCAACGGACCGCCCCAGCTGGCTTCGAGCAGTGATTCCAGCACCGCGCCCACCCGGTACAGCCGGGCGTCCTGGCGGGCGGGAGCCAACAGCTGGATACCGACGGGCAGCCCATCCTCGTCGGCAAGGCCGCCGGGCAGGGACAACCCGGGTATGCCTGCCATGTTCGCTGGGATAGTGGCGACGTCGTTCAGGTACATGGCCAGCGGATCGTCGAGCTTCTCCCCCAGCTTGAAGGCAGTGGTCGGCGAAGTCGGGGAGATCAGGACGTCGGCCTGCTTGAAGGCCGCATCGAAGTCCCGCTGAATCAGCGTGCGGACCTTCTGCGCCGAGCCGTAATAGGCGTCGTAGTAGCCGGCGCTTAGCGCATAGGTGCCCAGGATGATGCGCCGTTTCACCTCGTCACCGAAGCCTGCGGCACGCGTGGCGCCCATGACACGTTCGATGGTGGGTGCGCCGTCGGGCACCACCCGAAGACCGAACCGGACGCCGTCGTATTTGGCAAGGTTTGAGGACGCCTCGGAGGGCATGATCAGGTAATAGGCGCCCAGCGCGTACTCGAAATTGGGGCAGGACACCTCGACAATCTCGGCGCCCGCACTACGGAGCAGTTCCAACGATTCCTGGAACCGGGTCAGCACACCGGACTGGTACCCCTCGCCCTGCAGTTCCTTGATGACGCCGATGCGCATGCCGTCAACGTTGCCCATTCGGGCAGCCTCGACGAGCGCACCGAGAGGGTCGGTGAGGGAGGTGGAGTCGTTGGGGTCGTGGCCGCCAATGACCTCGTGGAGCAGCGCCGAGTCCAGCACGGTCCGCGAAACGGGGCCAATTTGGTCCAGCGACGACGCCATCGCGATGGCACCGTACCGGGAAACTCCGCCGTAGGTCGGCTTCACGCCGACCGTGCCGGTGACAGCGCCGGGCTGGCGGATGGAACCGCCGGTATCGGTGCCAAGCGCGAGCGGCGCCTCGAAAGCGGCGACGGCGGCAGCTGAGCCACCGCCCGATCCGCCGGGGATGCGATCCAGATCCCACGGGTTACGGGTGGGGCCATACGCCGAGTGCTCGGTGGAGGAGCCCATGGCGAACTCGTCCAGGTTGGTCTTGCCGAGGATGGGCATACCCGCGGCCCGGAGTCGGCGGATCACTGTGGCGTCGTAGGGGCTGTGCCAGCCTTCAAGGATCTTCGAGCCGGCGGTGGTTGGCTGGCCCTTGGTGACGATGAGGTCCTTGACCGCGATCGGAACGCCGGCCAGCGGGTGGAGGTCCTCGGACTTGGCACGAGCCTGATCCACTTCGGCGGCGACGGCGAGCGCCTCGTCGGTGTTGACGTGCAGGAAAGCGTGGACACCGTCGTCGCCGCCGTCCACGTGGGCAATCCGGTCGAGGTGAGCCTGGGTGGCTTCAACGGCCGAGATTTCCCTGGCAACGAGTTTCTGGGCGAGCGCCGCGGCGCTGAGCCGAATCAGTTCAGTCATGGGTTACTCCCCGTCCAGGATGGCTGGGACCTTGAAGCGTCCGTCAGCGTTGTCGGGTGCGCCGGAGAGGGCTTCCTCGTTGGTGAGGGTCTCACCGATCACGTCTTCGCGGTACACGTTGCTCAGCGGAATGGGGTGGCTGGTGGTGGGGATGTCGTCGCCTGCCACCTCGCTGACCCGCTTGATCGAGTCAACAATTACTGCCAGCTCACCGGTCATCCGGTCCAGCTCTTCGGCGCTCATGTCGATGTGGGCAAGCCGCGCCAGATGCGCAACGTCCTCACGGTTGATCTCAGCCATAAATCTCCCATGGTCAATGAATTGGTGTTTGGTTCCAGTCTACGTGCGGTGCACGCCCCGACCGATTCGGCCTGGCACGGGGAACACTGCGGTTCAGGCTCCGGGCAAGGGTGGGGCGGTGGCCTGGTAGGTGTGGCCGGTGGGTGTGGTGACGCGGAGGGTGTGGCGGGATCCTGGATGTGGTCCTGCCGTCCAGCCGGGTCGTTCCTTGGTGTGGTTGCAGGCTTCACAAAGCCCTGCCCCGTTCGCCACCGAGGTAGGTCCATCCTTGTGCCAGGGGATGATGTGGTCGTAATGCCGGATCGGCGCGTCGCAGTAAGGGGTGCGGCAGGTGGCGTCGCGGGCGCTGATGAACCTGCGTTGCGCCGGGGTGAAGAGCCGTGCTTTGGAGTCCATGGCCACCAGGTCTGCGGTTGTTGGGGCCGTGTAGAGGCGACGAAGCCACACTTCGAAGGTCAGGGGCCCCTGGTCAGAGTGTTCCTCAGAGCCGTGCGGTGTCGCAGATCTGTTGTCGCTCCGTGAAGGCGAAGGTATCGCACCGGGGTGGATGAGGTCTCGGGCCCAAGCTGACGGGACGATGCCGTAGCCGGGGATCCGGGCTGGTTCGCTATCGCCCTGAAAAAGGGACCGGTCGGTCATGATGACCTGCAGCTCGACCCGGGAGACGCCCCCGGGTGTCCCGGTGACCCGCTCGACGAGGGCATCGGCCATGAGCTGACCCCGGGACCGGGTGTCCCCGGTGGCCCGTGCCGTATCGGCGTGCCTGGTCAACGCGGCGTAGGCGGCCACGGCGTTTTTCACCGGCAACAACGCACTGAGGTAAGCCATCGTGTCCGGTGCCGGCCGAATGCTCACGAACCGTTCATTTGCCGCGTGGGCAGCCCGGTTGACCACGGCGCGCGGGTCCCTGCGGTAGCTTGCGGTCCGGGCCGCGGCGATGATGGCCTTGTCGCCCTGCCCCTCAAATGTCCCGGTGTCGGGGCAGAGTTCCTCGTCGACGGCGGACCGGTCAGCGGCGGACAGGCACGCGGTTTCCTTCACGATCAACGTTGCGCGCCATTCATTCAGCTGCCCGTTATGCAGGGCCGCCAACGTATGCGGCATCTCCGTCACCAGCGCCCTCGCGAGCCCAAGGAGACGGCTGCCGCGGGCTGGGGATTCACGCCGGGCCAGTGCGATCTGCGCGCTGACACCCTTCCCCTGCTCCGCAGCGGGTGTCCCGGCCTTGGCTTGGGTTTGGCGTTCCAGCACGTCAACGGCGACGGAGATCTGGGCCTGCACCCCAGCGATCGCCGATTTCAAATCCTCCAGGTCACGTAGCTGATCGATCAGCCCCGCAGCGTTGGCAGCTGGCCGAAGCGCCCCTAAAGCTACAGCCAATGCTCGCGTGGAACCCACACCAGCACCCACACCCACACCCGCACCAGGGGTTTTCGACCCCCAGCCACCCGCAACAGGGGAACCCGTAGTGGCCTTCTCGCCACGACCCGCAGCGCCGCGCGGAGCCGTTGCCTGAGAGGTAAATCCCCTCCTGCTCAACGATGGAGCTGCGCGTCCGTCCATACCTCAATAGTCCCAAACACCCGCCGATAGGTCAGGAGCTTTCGGGCTTATGTGGATAAATCTCTCGAACAAATATTCGACACTAAAGCGTGCGCAGACACCTCCTGGGTGACACCCCGCGCGCCAAGCCAGCAGTTGCTTTCCTTGGTGGAAAGTGATTACACTTTCCATCATGGAAAACAACTTGCCTCCGTCGTCGCCGGGCCAGTCGGACTCGGCCGCCGCCCTGCTGGCCGACGTCGATAGTGACCGCTCAGCTCTCATCTCGCGCATGAACACACCACGATGGGTTGCCCCTACGTTCGGCGCCATTGCCGCCGTCTGTGTCGCTTCGCCCGCAGCCGGAGACAACCGCTCGGGCAACTCGGCCCTGCTGATCATCGTCGGAATCATGGTTGTCTATCTGTATCATCGGGCGACCGGCGTCAAACTCGGCAGCATCGGTTGGGAGGCCTGGCTGATCTACGCCGCCACCCTGATTTCCTGCCTGCTGCTGCTCAGCGTCTCCTTGGGGCTTGTCTCTCTCGAACTGCACTGGTGGGTTGCTGCGCCCACTGTAGCCGCTTTCGGCGCTGGCACTATCGGAGCCCACTACTTCACGCGAAGCGCCCTGAGCCGGATCCGCCATGCCCGCTGATCTGTCCGAAACAAACGGCGGCGTCTTCAACGAACTGATTCATGCCCCACTACGGTTCCGAATTTGCGGACTTCTACGCAATGTTAAAAGCGCCGACTTCTCAGCGATTCGTGACTCACTCGCTGTTGGGGATGCTGCACTGTCCAAACATCTGAAGGTTTTGGTCGACGGTGGTTTTGTGTCGATGACCAAGTCATCATCGGTCGGGCGCCCGGATGCCCGGCGAATCAGCTGGCTCTCTTTGACCCCCCAGGGTAGGAGTGCTTTTGATTCCCACCTCGCCGCCCTCCGCGCGATTGCCACAGGAGTCATCGACGACGGCGACTGACCCGTCGCACACTCTGCCGCCATTCGCCCTGAACCGCTGGGCGGCGCTTGAACACCGTCGCGTGACAGACAAACTTGACGCTCTGATGTCGCTGCAGCCCGGGAATATTGCAACCGGCCGGGGGGTTACTTTTCGAGTAACCACATGGAAAGAGAGTTAGTTATGCGTGCGATTCGTCAGCACACCTTCGGGGAACCCTGGGATGTCCTCCAGGTCGATGAAGTCACCACCCCAGAACCCGGTCCAGGGCAGGTGCGGGTACGCACCCTCCTGTCCCCCATTCACAACCACGATCTCTGGACCGTCCGTGGTACCTACGGCTTCAAACCCGAGCTTCCCGCCCAGGCGGGCTCTGAGGCAGTAGGAGTCATTGACGCTTTGGGTGACGACGTCGAGCACCTCTCCGTGGGACAGCGCGTCGCTACCGGTGGGACGTTCGGCGTCTGGGCCGAGTTCTTCATCGCCCAGGCACAGGGTCTGGTACCCGTCGATGAAGGTGCAACCGATGAAGTTGCGTCCCAGCTGGTCTCAATGCCGTTCTCCGCTATCGCACTACTCGACTGGCTGAACCTCACCGAGGGTGACTGGATCATCCAGAACGCCGCAAACGGCGCCGTCGGTCGCCTGATCGCCCAGCTCGCTCCTACCCGCGGCATCAACGTCGTCGGCCTCGTCCGCCGTGACGCGGGCGTCGACGAACTCGCAGCTCAGGGTATCGAACGGATCGTTTCCACCGAGACCGCAGGCTGGGAGGATCGGGTCGCTGAACTCACGGGGGGCGCCAAGATTGTCGCCGGCGTGGATTCGGTGGGCGGCGACGCCAGCAACGAGGTGCTGTCGCAGCTCGGCGAGAATGGCACGCTCGTGGTGTTCGGAGCGATGGGTGGAGGCACCATGACATTGAGTTCCGGCTCGATCATCTTCAAGAACCTGACGGTCAAGGGCTTCTGGGGCAGCACCGTGATGCGCGAGCTACCAGCCGGTCGTCGCGGCGAGCTGTTCAGCGAACTGCTGCTCCGGGTCAACGACGGCACCCTCTCCTTCCCCATCGAAGCTGCCTACACTCTGGATCAGGTGCAGGAAGCCTCCCGGGCAAACTTCGTGGCGGGCCGCAAGGGCAAGGTCATGATCCGGCCGTAGCTTGTCCCACCAGTGCAGGTCTTCCCACCTTCCGGGAGACCTGCACGGCCGGGGGACTTGCACGGTCGCGGTGGCTCTAGAGGGACAATCTGAACACCCAGAGCAGGATCTCCTCGTCGCGCACCCACCAGTCGCGTTCGGGTTGACGCTCGAAACCCAGCGAATGATACAGAGCATGGGCGCGGGTCATGTCGGAGCCGCTGGTCAGGCTGACCGCCGTGATTCCGTCCAGCGATCGGGCATGCTCAATGATCGCCTCAACCATCAACCGGCCCACCCCGCCGCGCTGAACCGTCGGGTCCACCGCCAGCATCCTGAACTCCAGCTCGCCGGTGACCGCAATGTCGGTATACCGCTGCCCCTCGAACGTGATGGCCACCGAGGCAACGACGACGCCCCCGCGCTCCGCCACCCAGATTTCGGCGTGCTCGGCGCGGTGTTCGACGTCGGCCAGCACCCGCATGTACGGATGATCGGGAGCCTCGAAGTACCCCGCCTCAAGGTAGGCAGCACACGTGATGCGGCGGACGTCGTCGTAATCCGTCTCGGTGACGGGACGGATCGTGAGGTCGGTTGGAGCGTGGGAGTTCATCAAATCCTCATCAGGGAACAAACGGGGACGACGCCGAAACGTTGCCTTTCAATTCTGCCTCACCCCGGACAGATCGTTCAGCCGCGCTACTGGACTGAAGACTTCGCTGCCACCTGGACCATGACAACCCTGCCACGGACCGGCGGCAGCAAATCCAGTTCAGGGACCAGGGTGGACGGTCACCGACACTTCGCCACAGACTGGCGCCCTGAAATACCCCACGAGTAGTCCCGTTGCCTGAAGTACCGCCCCCAGATCAGCCATTCACCCATCGTAATGGGGGTCTTGATAGGCAAGCCTGTACTTGCCTATCCTGATGGTTATGGTTGACGTGTTCCGGGCTCTCGACGACGAAACCAGACGCACCATTCTCGATGAGCTGTCGTCGCGCGACGGTCAAACCCTGTTCGAGATTTGCTCGATACTCGCCATGCGCCACAACCTCAGCCTGACCCGCCAAGCCATCTCCCAGCACCTGGGTGTCCTTGAATCGGCCAGGCTCGTTGCGACCGAGCGTCGGGGACGCTCCAAGTTCCACTACTTTAATCCCGCACCACTTGCCGAAATTGCCGATCGCTGGCCTATTCAAAAGAGGATCCAATGAAAATTGCACTGACCAGCCTGTTCGTCGACGACCAGCGGGCGGCACTGGCGTTCTACACCGACGTCCTCGGCTTCACCAAGGGCCACGACATCCCGTTGGGTGATGACTTTTGGCTCACCGTTCGGTCACCCGAATCCCCGGACAGCCCAGAGCTTCTCCTGGAGCCGGCCAGCCACCCCGCGGTGAAACCGTACCGTGACGCGCTGACGGAGGATGGCATTCCCTTGGCCCAATTCGCGGTTGAGGATCTCACCTCCGAGTACGCCAGATTGACGGGCCGCGGCGTGGTGTTTACCCAGCCGCCCACCGACATCGGAACCGCCCTGATGGCCGTCTTCGACGACACTTGCGGCAATCTGATTCAACTGATCGAAATGAAGCAGGCTTGAAGGGCGGCAACCAGCCGATGATCACCGCTGGTGCCTGGGTTGCCTCCGCTGTTGCTACCATTTCGCGTATCCAGTAGCGCCGATCCGGGAGGGCACCTCCTCCCGAACAGTACAGAGGAGAGGCGTCATGAGCGAAGCACGCAGGCGGGAACTAGGGGACACCGATGCCCCGGTCGAGGACGAACTGAAGGAATCCTTCGATAGCACTGTTGAGGAGGGTGCCGAGCGGCTGCAACGGACCTTCCGGAACATCCTTGTTACGGGTGTTTTTGGCGGTTTCGAGATCGGCCTCGGCATCATGGCTTACCTTGCTGTGCTGCACGAGACGGACAATCATCTCCTCGCGGGCCTTGCGTTCAGCGTGGGCCTCGTTGCCCTTTTCCTGGCACATAGCGAACTGTTCACCGAAAACTTCCTGATGCCGGTCGCAGCCGTCGTCGCGAAAGAAGGCAGTCTGCTTCAGCTGGTCAAACTCTGGGGCGGCACCCTGGTGGCCAACCTGGTCAGCGGCTGGGCTTTCGTCTGGATTGTCATGCAGGCGTTCCCTGAGTGGACCGGGACAGTCGCCGAGAGCGCCCACCACTTCATCGACGCGCCGTTCTCCATGCAGGTTGTGGCCTTGGCGGTGCTCGGTGGCAGCACCATTACGCTGATGAGCCGAATGCAGCAAGGGACCTCAAACGACGTCGCCAAGATCGTCGCGACGGTGATCGGCGGATTCCTCCTTGCGGGTCTGCAACTGTTCCACAGCATCCTGGATTCGCTGCTCATTTTCGCCGCGATCCATTCCGGCGCGGCCATCACTTACCTGGAATGGCTTGGCTGGTTTGGGTACACCCTGGCCTTCAATATGCTCGGTGGACTCCTGCTTGTTACGCTGCTGCGGCTCGTGCGCACCAAGGAACTGATCGAGAAGCGTCGCGACGAGGCTCCGGAAAACCCTGACGCACCCCACGAGAGTTGACGACGTCGGAGCGCCGGCAGTCAGGCGCGGCGGTAACCGGTGCCGTCCGGCCGGCGGACCAGGTGGCCGTAATCGACCAATGCCCGGCGCAAGGTCGGGATATCACGGGTCACCGTAGCCAGGACGAGGCCTGGTCCGGGCTGTCGCTGCTTCTCATCCCGGGGCAATTCCATCCGGGGCGGCGGTGAGCGCCGTCACCCTGCCGACCAGATCGGGCGAACCGGCAACGGTGAACGCCATGAACCGCTCGGCCTCGTCCGGGCCGCCGGCGAGCGCCGTGGTGAGCTCGGGGCGGAGCACCGTGGCTCCCGCCTCCTCGGCGATCAGGGCACCGGCGGCCCAGTCGTGTTCGTTCAGACCGCGTTCCACGTATCCGTCGAGGGTGCCGTCGGCGACCATGCACAGGTCAAGGGCCGCCGACCCGATCCGTCGGATATCGCCAAACCCCTCCATGAGTGAGGCCAGCTCCCCCACTTGCTGGACCCGGGCTTCGGCGTCGTAAGTGAATCCTGTGCCGAGCAGCGTGCCCTTACGGCCCACCTCTGGCCCTTCCAAGCGGACGATCCGGCCGTGATCCCGCAGCCAGGCCCCCTGAGCCGCGGGCAGCCCAGTAGATCCGGTCCAGCGCTGGGGCGTGCACCACCCCGGCCAGCCAGCGGCCGTCAGCGTCGGCTGCCGCGACCGAGGTGCAGTAGTAGACAATGTTGCGGATGAAATTGGTGGTCCCATCCAGCGGGTCGATGGACCATCGCACCTGTCCGGCTCCCGTCGTGCGATCGGGGACCGTGGTTCCCAGCTCTTCGCCGGTGATCACATCGTGGGGTCGTGACCGGGAAATCACATCCCGGACGGCGCGTTCGGCTGCCACATCGAAGGCGGTCACCCAGTCGCTGTCCGAGCTCTTGTTCTGCGCGCCGAGCGTCTCGATACTGCGCCGCGCCAAAACGTCGGCCCCCGCCGAGGCAGCCTGCTTCGCCAGGTGCAGCAGTTCCGTCGGGGATACGTTCACGCTGGGCCCTCCTGGAGTAGCCGGGTGAAGCCGTCCTCGTCCAGCACGGTCAACCCGAGCGCTTCGGCCTTGTCGAGTTTGGTGCCAGCGTTTTCCCCGGCCACCACATAGTGGGTGTTTTTCGAGACTGAACCGGATGCCTTGCCGCCACGCTGGATGATCGCTTCCTTCGCCTCGTCGCGGCTGTAGCGTTCCAGCGAGCCGGTGACGACGACGGTCATGCCCTCCAGGGTGCGCGGCATGGAGGTGTCGACGTCGTCCTCCATCCGCACCCCAGCGGCAGCCCACGAATCGATGATCTCCCGATGCCAGTCTTCGGCAAACCATTCGGTGAGCGCTGCGGCAATGGTGGGGCCGACGCCGTCGACGTTCGCCAATTCCTCCTCCGAGGCCGCGCGGATCCGTTCCATCGACCCGAACGCGGTGGCCAGGGCACGCGAGGCGGTAGGCCCGACATGCCGGACGGACAGGGCGACCAGGACCCGCCACAGTGGCTGCTGCTTCGCCTTCTCCAGTTCGGTGAACAGCCGGCGCGTGTTGGCGCTGGGTTCGGACGGTTTCTTGGCGGTGCCCTTGGTGTAGAAGTAGGGCACCAGTTCCTTGCCGACCACTTCCCCCTTGACCCGCTTGTCACGCAGGATCCGCACATCGGCGAGCGCCTCGGGTGTGAGGTCAAACAGTTGAGCCTCGGACGTCAGCGGCGGCTCCTCCGGTTCGGCGGGCTGGGTCAGGGCGATTGCCGCTTCCCAGCCCAGGGCCTCAATGTCGAAGCCTCCGCGTCCGGCCAGGTGGAACACGCGTTCCCTCAGCTGCGAGGGGCAGGACCGGGCGTTGGGGCAACGGATGTCGACGTCGCCCTCCTTCGCCGGCGCCAGGGGGGTCCCGCAGGACGGGCACTCGGTGGGCATCACGAATTCGCGTTCGGTACCATCACGGAGCGCGACGACGGGGCCCACGATTTCCGGGATGACATCACCGGCCTTGCGGAGGACCACCATGTCGCCGATCAGGATCCCCTTGGCCTTCACCACGTCCTGGTTGTGCAGGGTGGCCATTTCGACGGTGGAGCCGGCCACCTTGACCGGCTCCATCATCCCGAACGGGGTGACCCGGCCGGTGCGGCCCACGTTCACCCGGATATCCAGCAGCCGGGTGTTGACCTCTTCCGGTGGGTATTTGAAGGCCACCGACCAGCGGGGCACACGCGAGGTGTGGCCCAGTGCCCGCTGCAGGCCGAAGTCGTCCACCTTGACGACGATGCCGTCGATCTCGTGGAACAGGTCGTGCCGGTGCGTGCCGTAGTGCTCAATGAACTCGACCACCGCCGGGGCGTCGTCGAGCACCTTGAAATAGGGCGAGGTGGGCAGTCCCCACTCCTTCAGCAGGCGGTAGGTCTCCGACTGGGACTGGGCTGCCAGGCCTTCGCGGACGCCGATACCGTGCACGTACATGTCCAGGGGCCGCTCGGCCGTCAGCGCCGGGTCCTTCTGGCGCAGGGATCCCGCCGCCGCGTTGCGGGGGTTGGCGAACGGTGCCTTGCCTGCGGCGACCATCCTCTCGTTGAGTTGGGCGAACGCAGCCGACGGGAAAAACACCTCGCCGCGCACCTCCATCTCGGCGGGGTGGCCCGTCCCGGCGAGGGTCCGGGGGATCGATTTGATCGTGAGGACGTTGTGGGTGATGTCCTCACCGGTGGCACCGTCGCCACGGGTCGCCGCTCGCACCAGTTCACCGTTCCGGTACAGCAGGTTGACGGCGAGTCCGTCGATCTTCAGCTCGGTCAACCATTTGATGGCGCTGCCTGGGCTGACCGATTCGACGCTCGCGGCAGCCCGGCTCACCCAGACGTCCAGCTCGGCCAGGGAGAAGACGTCCTCCAGGCTGTACATGCGTTGCAGGTGGTCGACGGCGGCGAAGGCCGAGGAGGCATCGCCGCCGACTTCCTGGGTGGGCGAATCGTTGGCGATCAGCTCCGGATGCAGTGCCTCGATTTTTTCCAGCCGCCGGAACAGCTCATCGAACTCCGCGTCGGAAATTGTCGGCGCGTTCTCGTTGTAGTAGGCGAACCGGTGCCGGCGCACCTCCTCCGCCAGGGAGTCGTATTCCTCACGCAGGGAATCGACCGGCGTCTGGTCCGCGGTAAGCTCTATGCCTGATTTGTCAGTTGTTCTGGCCACAGTCCTATCTTGCCTCAGTCCCCCGCACCTGCGACATCCACGACGATTACTGAAATGTTGTCTCTGCCGCCGGCCCGGAGCGCTGCCTGGACGAGGGCTTCGCTAGCATCCTGCGGGTGAGGGAGCGACGTGAGGAGGTCAAAGATCTGCTCGTCCCCCACCTCGTTGATCAGCCCGTCGGAGCACACCAGGATCCGGTCGCCGATGGCGGCCGGGATCAGCCAGAAGTCGGCGTCGATGTCGCTTCCGGTGCCCAAAGCGCGGGTCACCACGTGGCGTCGCGGATGGGTGAGTGCTTCCTCGGGGGTGATGCGACCGTAGTCGACGAGTTCCTGAACCTCCGAATGGTCGATGGTGATCTGTTCCAGTCCGCCCTGGCTGAGGCGGTAGGTGCGGGAATCGCCAACGTTGAAAACCAGCCAGTACGGGGCGCCGTCCTCCTGGACGAGGATAGTTCCGCTGAGGGTGGTGCCGGCGCGGCCGCCGGTTTCCGACCTGATCTTTTCGTCTGCGGTGACCAGAAGCTCCTGTAGTTCCTCGGGGTCCATCTCGGGGAACGGCTCTCCCACCAGCCGGCTATCCATCAGCGTGCGGATGCAGATACTGCTGGCGACCTCGCCAGCCTCATGCCCGCCCATGCCATCAGCCACCGCGAAGATAGGGTCAGCTGCGACCAGCGAGTCCTCGTTGTGTTCCCGGCGCAGGCCGACGTCCGACGCGAACCCACAGCTCACCGTCAGGTCCAGACCCGGTGTCTTGTCGGTTGTCATTTCCGTCCTACCATCTAGCTGCCGTCAATGAGGTGTGTCACGAAGTTACTTGGCTACCCTAGCCGAACCGCGCTCTGAGCCCGCGCCGGTGGTACTGCCACGTCCTCGCTGCAGCAGTATCTTCCAGCGGTCCGCTAATCGAGGATCAGCCCGGTTCCGGTGCCGCGGGCGAGCGTTACGGGGTGCACCTCGCCAAACCCTCTGATGGTGCGCGCCTTCTGCGGGATCAGGACGAAGTGTTCGTTGTCGCGCAAGGTGGCGGCGGTGGATGCATCGATCAGGACCGTCCCCGGTTCGGCCAGGGAGGTCAGGCGGGACGCCAGATTCACTGTCGGCCCATAAATGTCGCCCAGTCGGGACAGGATCCTCCCCCACACCAGAGAGACGCGCGCGGAGGGCAGCAGGTGGTCTTCGGTGAAGGCTTTGGCCAGGGCGAGGGAAATTTCGGCACCGGCTTCCGGGGACTCGGCGATGTAAAGCACTTCGTCGCCGATGGTCTTGACCAGCCTGCCGCCTCCCACCGAGATGATTTCGGCGCACACATTCTCGAAGCGCTGCACCAGGTGGGCGAGGGTTCGCTCGTTCATCTGGCGGGACAGGCTGGTGTAGGAAACGAGGTCGGCGAAGCCGACGGCGCGGGCCAGGGGCAGCGGGGCATCGTCCTCGTCACCCAACCTGCCTTCGGCACTGGCCTGCAGCCCGGATTCCGCGCGCAACGCCAACCGTTGCACTGCCGCGTTCAGTTGGCGTCGCCAGGCGTAAACCAGTGTCTTTTCCAGGGGTGCGATAAGTTCGGGAAGCTCGGCGACCAGGGCCTTCCGGGCAGCCGCATCGGAAATTTCCCGCTGCGCCGCCATCTCTTCGACGAGGGCTTCGATCTGCCAAACCACCATCCGGTCGGTCATCTGGCCAATGGCGCGGGTGATGGAGATTGCCGCGTTCTCGGAGACCTTGTCACTGCGGACGAGTTCGATGATGGTAATCAGCGCATCCTGGTCCTTCTCGGTGAAAGCCACGTCCTCGTCGGAGATGTTCGGGAAGCCCATGGCCCGCCACAGCTTGCGCGCCGAGAGCAGCGACACGCCAGCACCGGCCGCAACGTCGCGGCGTCGGAGGGTTCGCTCGGCGCCCAGCAGTTCTATTTCCAGGTTCCGGATCGCCTCGCGGGACAGGTCCTGCTGCGGGACCGGGACCACCTCCGGCGTCAAAGGGGACGACGCGTCCTCCCCTGCCGGGGCAGGAGCAGCATCGGTGGCTGGCTCGTCCTGGCCCAGGTCGGGCTGATCGTCAGCAGTCATTCGCTCTTCTCCCGTCCGTAATCGCTCATCTGGTGTCAGTAACCCTCGAGGTCATGCACCGGGTCAGCTTCCATGTCTACACCATCAAACATGACGGTCAGTGGGAGGTCCCCGATCGCTTCGACCATGAACTGTTTGAAGGTGTGCACTTGTGGCACGTCCGGGTAGACGACCGTCCGGTCGCGGCCCAGGTCCACGGTCAGGTTTCCGCCACCCGTGGAGCGCTGGAGCAGTGTCTGGCTGGTGTCCAGTTGGTAGATGCTGGCGAGCGCAATCTCCTGCTCGCGCCGGGTGGAGAGTCCGCGACGGCTGATGAGCCGCCGGCTGGTCAGAATGTAGCGCGTGCCCCACCACCGCAGCAGCGGGCGGACAAAGATCCGCAGCAGAATCAGAACCGCGACCGCCAGCACCAGGATCACCCCGAGGGGCACCCATTCGAGCGCCTCGGTGGGCAGCGAGTCGCGGCTCAGCAGACCGAGCGCGAATCCTGCCCCCGCCAGCACCACCAGCGTGCCGATGAACGGCACCAGCAGCGGCCTCGGGTGGGGCCGGGTGCGCACGATGACGTGCTCGCCCGGCGCAAGCTTAAGACGCACAACCGCTCAGCCGCCCACGTCAGGAGACCGGCCGGACGTGCACGACGTCGCCGGCCGTGACGGTGTGCCGCTCGTCGTCGTAGTCGCGAACCAGCAGTGCACCGTGCTCGTCGAGGCCCAGCGCCCGGCCGAGGAGTTCAACGCCCCCCGGGAGTTCCACCCGCACATCCTGGCCGAGCGTGACCATCCGGTCGCTGACCCGCTGGGCGAGGGAGGTACCGTCCGGCCACTCCCGGCGGGCGTCGCCGTCGACGGCCCGGAACGCGGCGTAGAGGTCAGCGAACCGGCGCAGGAAAGCACGCAGCAGCACGTTCCGGTCGGTGGTCTTGGCGTATTCCAGCAGCAGGCTGGTTGCGGTGGGGACCGGTAGTTCCTGGTCGGTCAGGGACACGTTGGCGCCCACTCCGACAATGACCGCTGCGGGCCCCCCGTTGGTGCCGGGGACCAGTTGGGCCAGCACTCCGGCGAGCTTGCGCCCGTCGACCAGCACATCGTTGGGCCACTTGAGCTGGGGTCTGATCTCGGTACGTTCCTCGACGCCCTCCGCCAGGGCGAGGGCGGCGAGGAGGGAGAGCCACGAGTAGCTCTGCGTGGGCAGCGGTCTGCCTGCAGGGTTGTGCGGGCGGAGCAAAATGCTCACGATCAGCGAGGAACGTTCGGGGGCAATCCATGGACGATCCAGCCGTCCACGCCCGGCGCTTTGCTGTTCGGCGGTCAAGACGCTGAGGTCCGGCCAGTCAGCGGCGTGGTTTTTGGCGTGGTCAGCGAGCTCGGTGTTGGTGGATCCGGTCTCGGCCACAACCTCGAGCCGCCTGTAGGGTCCCTGGGGCGAACAGAGGGCGTTCCGGAGCGCCGCTTCATCCAATCCGGGGCGTTCGAGGTTGGAATAGCGGGAAGTCATGCTCTGATCTTACCCAGCGTGGCTTTGACCGGGCTGATGATGGCCTTCGGGCAGCTGTGGCGGGTGCCCCGCAAAAGTTGTGCACGGGGTGGGTGCCCGTTCTAAAAGGTGCATGCATTGCAGGCAGTGCATGCACCTGGCGATCCACAAATGCATGCATTGCAGGCAACGCATGCACCTTTTGAAACGCGAGTAGACACCCGGGGAAGGAAATGAAAGAAGACGAAGCGGCCGGGTCACAGCGAAGACCGACAGTGCAGTGCAACGCACTGCACTGGCAGGGCTGGACCAGGGTCACCTCTGGCTAAAGGAAGATGTCGGGGACCAACTGATCCTCGGCTGCTCCCAGGCTGTAACCGGTGAAGTCGGTGACGCCTTCCTCGCGCAGCACGCCTTCGTCGGTGAAGAAGTTGCCGGTGCAGGAACGGGATGGGCGCACCAGGATGGCGTGCGCCGCATCGGCGACAATCTCCGCGCTTCGTGCGCCATTGACGATCTGCTCACCGCCGGGCAGGTTCCGGATTGCTGCGGTGTCGATCAGGGTCTGCGGCCAGAGCGAGTTGACCGCTATTCCTTCGGCCCTGAACTCTTCGGCCAGCCCGAGCGTGGTCAGGCTCATGCCGTATTTGGCCATCGTGTAGGCCAGGTGGATCCCGGCCCAGCGCGGCTCCAGGTTCAGCGGCGGCGACAGGGTCAGGATGTGGGGGTTGCTTGAGGCGAGCAGGGCATCCAGGGCCAACTTGCTCAACAGGAAGGTACCCCGGACGTTGATGTCGGCCATCAGGTCATAGCGCTTCATACTGACGTCGCGGGTCCGGGAAAGATCGATGGCCGAGGCATTGTTGACGACGACGTCGATCCCGCCGAACTCGGTGGTGGCAGCGGCCACCGCCGCGGCGACGTCGTCGTCGTTCCTCACGTCGCCGACAATCGGCAGGGCCTTGCCGCCGGCGTCGCGGATCTGCTGGGCGGCCGTGAACACCGTGCCGTCGAGCTTGGGGTGCGGTTCACCGGTTTTGGCCATCAAGGCGATGTTGGCGCCGTCGCGGGCGGCGCGCAGGGCGATCGCGAGTCCGATGCCGCGGCTGCCGCCGGACATCAGGATGGTGCGACCCGCGAGGGTTGCCGGGGTGGATTGACGTGGGGCATCGTTGCTGGCGGTCATAACGTAAGAATAGTGGTGCAGGGGTGCCAGGAACCTAATTGTTACCGGCGGGTAACATGCACGGCTGGGCTAATTCTATGGGGAGGAAATTGTAGGAGTCCTACAGCGGTAGTGACCGTTTCCCTCACTAGACTGGGGGAAACGCCGGGCGCTTTGTGGGGAACCTACTTAACCCGGCGGTGGCCCGTTCATCGCCAACCCGGAGACTCAATGCAGACTGGCTCAGCACCTGTGGTCGCGCAGGATCAGATAATCGACCTCACCACCACCGCAGGGAAGCTTGCAGATTTCCGCCGCCGCGAGGGCCTCGCCCAGCAGCCGTCCGGTCCGGAGTCGGTGGCGAAACAGCATGCCCGCGGCAAAAACACGGCACGGGAGCGCATCGACCTGCTGGTCGATCCCGGATCATTCGTCGAGTTTGATGCGCTGGCGGTCCACCGGTCGACAGCGTTCGGGATGGAGACGAAAAAACCCTTGGGCGACGGCGTCGTGTCCGGCTACGCAACAGTCGATGGCCGCCAGATCGCCGTCTACAGCCAGGACTTCTCCGTCTATGGCGGCTCGCTGAGCCAGGTCAACGGCGAAAAGATCGTCAAGGTGCAGGAATTTGCGCTCCGGAACGGCTGCCCGGTGGTCGGAATCAACGACGGCGGAGGTGCCCGCATCCAGGAGGGTGTCTCCTCACTGGCGATGTTCGCCGACATCTTCAGGAATAACGTGCACGCCTCCGGGGTCATCCCCCAGATTTCTCTCATCATGGGCCCCTGCGCCGGCGGTGCAGCCTACTCCCCCGCCCTCACCGACTACGTGGTGATGGTGGATAAGACGTCCCACATGTTCATTACCGGCCCGGACGTGATCAAGACCGTCACCGGAGAGGACGTCGACATGGAGACCCTCGGCGGCGCCCGACAGCACAACTCCACCACCGGAACCTCCGCGTACCTCGCCTCCGATGAGCGCGACGCCATCGACTTCGTCCGTGAACTGCTCGACTTCCTGCCCTCCAACAATCTGGCTGAGGCACCGGTGACCGAATTCGTCGAACAGCTGGACCTCACCGCCGAGGATGGTGCACTCGATACCCTGATCCCGGATTCGGCAAATCAGCCGTATGACATGCGGACGGTCATCTCGGCGATTGTCGACGACGGCCACTTCCTTGAGATGCAGTCCCTTTACGCACCCAACGTGATGATCGGGTACGCCCGGGTGGAGGGCCATACGATCGGTATCGTCGCCAACCAGCCGCTGCAGTTCGCCGGCACCCTGGACATTGCTGCTTCGGAGAAGGCCGCCCGTTTTGTCCGGAACTGCGACGCGTTCAACATCCCGATCCTGACCCTCGTGGACGTCCCCGGCTTCCTCCCGGGCAAGGACCAGGAGTTCAACGGGATCATCCGCCGCGGCGCAAAACTGCTGTATGCCTACGCGGAAGCAACCGTTCCCAAGCTCACCGTCATCACCCGGAAGGCCTACGGCGGCGCGTATATCGTGATGGGCTCCAAGAAGCTCGGCGCCGACCTCAACCTGGCCTGGCCGACGGCGCAGATCGGCGTCATGGGGGCCCAGGGCGCCGTCAATATCCTGTACCGCGGGCACCTGAAGTCAGTGGCCGACGCCGGCGGCGATGTGGAGGCCGCCCGCGCCGAAGTGATCACCCAGTACGAGGAAGAGCTCCTGAACCCTTACCAGGCAGCGCAGCTCGGGTACATCGACGCGGTGATCGCACCATCGGACACCCGGCAGCACATTGTTCGCGGGCTGAGGGCGCTGCGCGACAAACGGGCTTCCAACCCCGCCAAGAAGCACGGGAACATTCCGCTATGACGCTCGCCCCCGACCAGACCCGACGGGATGCCGACGACGACGGCACCCCCGCCGAGCCAACGCTGCAGGTGATCCGCGGCACGCCGACCGCCGAGGAGCTGGCGGCGCTGACCGCCGTCGTGGTCGCCCTCTCCGAGAACTCGACCGAGCCCAATGCTGCGACCCCGCACCGCACCTGGGCACGCCGGGACCACCTACGGCTC
>NZ_ALPM01000092.1:0-13071 GCF_000294595.1 Arthrobacter sp. TB 23
CCCTGGCCGCTCCGCCTGCCGACAGAGATTAGACTGGATTGGTAAGTCTGTCGGCTGAGAGGAAACGACCATGACCGGCAGGCATCATTCCACGGTGCCGGTGCGGCGCATCGAAGCGCGCTCCGGCACGCCAGCCTCACTTCCGCGACCCGGCTACCGGCCCGAGGTGCAGGGACTGCGGGCACTCGCTGTGCTCATGGTGGTGGTCTATCACGTCTGGCTGGGGCGAGTCTCCGGCGGTGTCGACGTCTTCCTGCTCATCTCCGCATTCCTCCTCACTCTCTCGTTCACCCGCAAGCTTGAGACTGGCACCCCGCTCGATCTGCTGCGTTACTGGGTGAACCTTTTCCGCCGACTCGTGCCAATGGCCGCACTGACCATCGTTGTCACGCTCGGAGCCGTGATGGCCTTCGTGCCGCGGGGCCGGTGGACGGACCTCCTCGACCAGGCCTGGGCGTCGCTGCTCTACTTCCAAAACTGGCTGCTCGCCGTAAACTCCGTCGACTACTACGCAACAGATCACAGCACCGCGAGCCCCTTCCAGCACTTCTGGTCGCTGTCCATCCAGGGCCAGGTCTTCATCCTGTGGCCTCTCCTCTTCGCCGTTGCAGCGATTATCTCCACCCGGTTCCGGGTCAGCCCGCGGCGCATCCTGGTGGGGCTCTTTGGACTGGTGTTCGCCGGGTCCCTCGCTTTTTCCGTGTGGCAGACCGCAACGAACCAGGCGTTTGCCTACTTCGACACCCGCACCCGGTTGTGGGAATTCGCTCTTGGGTCCCTGATAGCTCTAGCCCTGCCCTACGTCCGGCTACCGATGCTGAGCCGGGTGGTCCTCGGCTGGGCTGGTATCGCGGCGATGCTCGCCGTCGGATTCGTCCTCCAGGTGGAGCAACAGTTCCCCGGTTATATCGCTCTCTGGCCCACGCTCGCGGCAGCTGCGGTGATCGTGGCCGGCGCAACGGATCACCGGTTCGGGGTGGACCGGTTCCTCGGATGGAAACCCCTGGTGAAGCTGGGCGACGCGTCCTACGCTCTTTACCTGATCCACTGGCCGCTGCTGGTGATCTTCCTGATTCATCAGGACCTCGAGTCAGCGGGGCTGTTCTCCGGTCTGGTGATCATCGCCGTGTCGGTGTTGTGGGCCGTGGTCACCACCCGATTCATCGACAAGCCGATCCGGCAGCTGAAGTGGGCCGCACGCAAGCGCCGGCGGTCCGCCGTCGTCATCGCCGCCTGCGCCCTCTTCGTCGGGCTGCCGCTCGGAGTCTGGCAGTTGCAGATCCACACTGCGGCGACTGCCGCCGCCGACAACGCCAACAATCCCGGCGCCGCATCGCTGCGCGAAGGGTTCGTTCCCTTCGGTGACGCCGACGCCCCTCTGATGCCGATGATGACCGCACTCAACAGCGAGTGGGTCACCCTGGACGAGGCCTGCGCCGGCGAGTTCGATGCCTCGTCCTTCGGTTCGCTGCAGAGTGGATGCAATCAGACGACGGTGGAGAACCCGGCGAAGTTGGCCGTGGTGGTGGGCGCCTCCCATCCGCAACAGTGGGTAGCGGCGATCGAACCGGTGGCGAAACGCAACAACTGGGACCTCGTTGTGCTCCGCAAGGGGCAGTGTCCGTTCGGCGCGCCGGTCGGGCAGGAGCCGGTCGAGAACTGCGACCAGTGGAACGCCGACGTCCTGGCCTACCTGGCTGCGCAGGATCCGGATCTGGTGTTCACCGTCTCCTCCTCGTCCCACCACATCCGCGAGGATGACCGCCTGGTGCCCGGCTACGAAGAGGCGGCACAGCAGATCATGGCCAGCGGCGCCCAACTGATCGCGATCCGCGACAATCCGCGGTTCCCGGTCAACATGCCGGAATGTGTCGAAAGTTCTGGCCAGGATGACCCCTCCTGCACGTTCCAGGTGGACACCAAGTTGGCGCCGGTGGACCCCGTGGCCGAGCTGGCGGCACGGTACCCGTCGCTGCATTCGATGGATCTGACGGACCTGATCTGCCCTGACGGAACCTGTCCGCCGGTGATCGGCAACGTCCTCGTATACATGGACGACAATCATCTCAGCGAAACGTATATCAAGACGATGCTGCCCGAGTTCGAGCGGAGGCTATTCCTTTCATTCGGCGCCTCCGGTTCGTCGGGCTTCGCCCCGTAACGCGGGCGCGGGCAGGTTAGCGCGGATCCATCACCGTTCCCAGGAACAGCGGCATGCCCGTCTCCCCGTGGATGATCTGGTACTGGAACGGCCGGTCCAGGACGAGTTCGACGTCGGGCATCGACAGCCCCGATTCGGCCATGTCAATCTGGGTGACCGCCGCAGCGATGGTGCCTTTCTCAGCGACGGTGATGTTGGCTTCCTGCGCCGCGCCCGAGACGAAGAGTCCAGGGCTGATCGGCCCGAAGTCGGGGGCGGTGCCCAGGGTTTCGGTGAGCCCCATCCCACGGAGCAGTGCCAGCAGATCCTGGTGGTAGGTGTGATCCCATTTCGGGAGGACCAGCGCAACCTCGGCCTGTGCGCCGCTCTCCATCCCCACCCGGACTTCAGCCAGCTGTTTCGCGGCCAGCACTGGAGACTCCCCCTCGTCGGGCAGGACCAGCCGCAGGTATAACCCGTCGTTGTACGGCAGGTCCAATGCAGTCCACCCGTCGCCGGAGGCGTAGTTGGCGAGGGCCACCTGACGCATCATGTCGGTCTCGACAACCCCGCCGTCGGTGAGAGTGAAGGGCCCCGGCGTCGTCTCCGCCGGGTCGAAGGGCGTCTGCCACGCCGCCGCCAGATATACGGTGTTGAGCAGGCTGAGCCTGGTGTCGGGATCATAGTCGACCGGCGCCTCCTCGATCCGGCCCCCGGTGTTCTCGTTGATCCAGGAATTAATGGCCTCGGCCGTGGACCTGTCCGAATAATTCACCTGATAGACACCCGATCCGTACTGCACCGCCAGCGTCTCCAGGAACTCCGCACCAACCGGCTGGCCCCGATCGATGAACATCCCGTTAGCAAGATGCAGGAGCGGCGCTGCGGGCGGGTCCTCCTCGTCGACCGACCCTGGATCGCCGTCGTACTGCTCCCATAACCCGAGCAGCGCATTCATTGCCTCGTCCCGGTGTGCGGCCGGGAGGCCGAGCACCTCGTCCATCTCGGCGGCCGTCGTCGTCGCCGCGCCCGTACGCAGCATTGACAGCGCGTAGAGGGCGCTGACGGGGCTGGTGACACTGTTGTCGTTGGGGTTCGCGGCGAGCATGGCCGCTCCGAGCCGGAATGACGAATCGCGCAGGCTGGCGACCGCCTCCGGATGCGCATCCACCTGCACGACGGCGCGCATGACGTTGTCGGCAACGATCAATTCGGGGCTGGACGAACCGCAGGCGCTCAGGGTCAGCGCGGCGGTCGCTATGCACGCGGTAGCAACGATCCTGCGGGGTCCGGCCATGGTGTCCGCCTTCTCGGGTCACGTACGGGTGGCTCTCTCCACGGTAGTTCCCCAACCGAATCCCGACCCCGCGGCCCAGAACACAATCCGGTTACAGTCCTTTAATATTGCTCAAAGCAACCACCTGCGCCGGCAAACCGGTTAGGCTCGTGCTGTGAATAATGAGACTCCCGCCACAGCCAGTCACCCGTCCGTGCAGCTTCCCACCCGGACAAAGACAGCCATCGACGCCGTCGCTGACGCCTACACCGAGACCCTGCTGCAGCTTGATCCGGGCTTCGCCACCGAGCTTGGCTTCCCCGGCCACGAAACCGAGTACCGCGATTACTCCCCTGCCGGCCTGGAGGCCTGGGCCGAGGCCACCACGGAGACGCTCGGCCGGCTGACCGATCTGGAACCGGCCGACGACGTCGACCGGGTCACCCTGGACGCCATGCGGGAGCGCCTCGGGCTGGAACTGGAAATCCACGGCACCGGAATGAACCTTGCCGACCTGAACAACCTCGCCTCGCCGGCCCAGGAAATCAGGATGATCTTCGACCTGATGCCCACCGACACCGCCGACCAGTGGGCCCACATCGCCGGCCGTCTGCACAACATCCCCGATGCCCTCGCCGGGTACATCGTCTCCCTGCGGGCCGGCAAGGATCGCGGCCTCGTCGCAGCCGAGCGCCAGATCAGGATTGTGATCGACCAGACCACCAAGTACGCCCAGGATGGCGGCTTCTTTGACGACTTCGTCTCGAACGCGTCCATTGACGACGGCGAGCTGCCGGCGCAGCTACGTCAGGACCTGGTGGCGGGGTCGGCTGCGGCTCGAGCCGCGTACCAGCGGCTGGGCGCTTTCCTGCAGGAGGAACTCCTGCCGGTCGCCCCAGCCAAGGACGCGGTTGGGCGGGAGCACTATGCCCTGATGTCGCGCCGGTTCCTGGGCGCCGTCGTCGACCTCGAGGAGACGTACCAGTGGGGAGTCGAAGAGCTGGACCGGGTGATCGCCGAGCAGGAAGCGGTCGCCCACGAGATCAAGCCGGGTGCGTCCATCGAAGAGGCGATGAAGCTCCTCGACGAGTCCCCCGAGCTGCAGTTGCAGGGTGCCGATGCCCTGCAGTCATGGATGCAGCAGCTCTCGGATAAGGCGGTCGCCGAGCTGGCGGGGGTCCACTTCGACATTCCCGCCATCATGCGCACCATTGAATGCCGGATCGCGCCCACCCATGAGGGAGTCATCTACTACACGGGACCCAGCGACGACTTCTCCCGACCGGGCCGCATGTGGTGGTCAGTCCCCGAGGGTGAGGACTCCTTCACCACCTGGAAGGAAACCACCACCGTTTACCACGAGGGCGTTCCGGGCCACCACCTGCAGATTGCCACGGCGACCATGCAGCGCGGGCTCCTCAACAACTGGCGACGCAATGCCGTGTGGGTCTCCGGGCACGGTGAGGGCTGGGCACTGTACGCCGAGCGGCTGATGCAGGAGCTGGGATACCTCAACCATCCCGGCGAACGGCTGGGCATGCTCGACGCGCAGCGGATGCGGGCGGCGCGCGTGGTGTTCGACATCGGGGTCCATTTGGAACTGGAGGTTCCCGAGCGCTGGGGCACCGGCACCTGGACCCCCGACAAGGGGTACGAATTCCTCAAACGAAACATCGCCATCAGCGAGGGCTCCCTGGACTTCGAGTTCAACCGGTACCTGGGCTGGCCCGGGCAGGCTCCGTCCTACAAGATCGGGCAGCGGCTGTGGGAGCAGATCCGCGACGAGGTCAAGGAACGCGAAGGCTCAGCGTTTGACCTGCGCAGCTTCCACACCCGTTCCCTGAACCTGGGGTCGGTCGGGCTGGACACGCTCCGCCGGGCTTTGGTCGGCTAGGCGACCCCGGGTCGATCCGGGTTGCCCACCGGAGCGCGGTTGGGGGCGCCGCGCGGAAGTGTCTAGGCTGAACTATGACCTCCCACCTGATTCTCGCTTCAGCGTCCCCCGCCCGCACCAAAGTCCTGACCGACGCCGGGATCAGCCACTCGGTGCTGGTCTCCTCGGTGGACGAGGACGCCGTCGCCGCGCAGTACGGTCCGCTCGATGCGTTCGACACCTCCCTCCTCCTGGCGCGGGCCAAGGCCGAGGCGGTCGCGTCAGCCGACGGTTCCGAGGGTGCGCTGGTGATTGGTTGCGACTCGATCTTCGAGTTCGACGGCGAAGCACACGGCAAACCGTGGGAACCAGAGATTGCCCGCGCCCGGATCCGGCGCATGAGCGGATCCTTTGGTGTCCTGCACACCGGGCACTGGCTCGTTGACACGCGTGACGCGTCCGACGGCGGATCGGGTGCCACCGTGGGCGCCGTCGCCTCTGCGTCGGTGCATTTCGCGCAGCTGACCGACGACGAGATCGACGCCTACGTGGCTACTGGCGAGCCCCTGCAGGTGGCCGGGTCCTTCACCATCGACGGACTGGGTGGAGCGTTCATCACCCGGGTCGACGGCGATCCGCACGCGGTCATCGGGCTCAGCGTCTCAACCCTGCGGGGGCTGCTGGCGTCGGCAAACCTGACGGTGATGGACTTCTGGGTTTAACCGGGTAACCCCGGGGCCCTTTGTAGCATCCCTACAAAGAAACCACCCGCCACACGCGCTATCCGCATGGATTATGGGCAAAGACAACAATATGGCGCTAGGCTCCGAACAGATACGAAGGAGCCAGACCACACCATGAGCGAGTCCTTTTCCGCTGCAGTAAACCCCGTTTCCAAGGTCCTGATCGCCAACCGCGGCGAGATTGCCGTGCGCATCATCCGCGCGGCCCGCGATGAGGGCCTGATTTCGGTTGCCGTTTACGCTGACCCTGACCGGGATGCACTGCACGTCCGCCTTGCCGATGAAGCGTATGGCCTGGGTGGCAGCACCGCGGCCGAGTCCTACCTGGTGATGGACCGGATCCTCGAAGCAGCCCAACGCAGCGGCGCCGACGCCATCCACCCCGGCTACGGCTTCCTGTCCGAGAACGCCGACTTCGCCCAGAAGGTGATCGACGCTGGCATCACCTGGATTGGTCCCTCCCCCGACGCCATCTCCCAGCTCGGCGATAAGGTCAAAGCCCGCCACATCGCCGAGAAAGTCGGCGCACCCCTGGTGCCGGGCACCAAGGACCCGGTTGAATCCGTTCGTGAAGTCCAGGATTTCGCCAGCGAGTTTGGGCTCCCCCTGGCGATCAAGGCGGCATTCGGCGGCGGTGGCCGCGGCATCAAGGTGGTCCGCGACGCTGCTGACATTCCCGAAGCCTACGATTCAGCAGTCCGCGAAGCCACCGCAGCCTTCGGCCGCGGCGAGTGCTTCGTCGAACGGTTCCTCGATGCACCCCGCCATGTCGAAACCCAGTGCCTCGCCGACGCCCACGGGAACGTCGTCGTCGTCTCCACCCGCGACTGCTCGCTGCAGCGCCGCAACCAGAAGCTGGTCGAAGAAGCGCCCGCACCGTTCCTGAGCGCCGACCAGAACAACCGGCTCTACGAGGCGTCCAAGGCCATCCTTCGGGAAGCCGGCTACCAGGGCGCCGGGACGTGCGAGTTCCTGGTGGGCGAGGACGGCACCATCTCGTTCCTTGAGGTCAATACCCGGCTCCAGGTGGAGCACCCCGTCTCCGAGGAAGTCACCGGCATCGACCTGGTCCGTGAGCAGTTCCGGCTCGCCCGCGGCGAAGCCCTCGGCTACGGCGACCCCGAGGTCCGCGGCCACTCCTTCGAGTTCCGTATCAACGGCGAGGACGCGGGCCGGAACTTCATGCCCGCACCCGGCACGGTCCAGACCCTTACACTCCCCACCGGGCCCGGCATCCGGGTGGATTCAGGCATCGAGGCCGGTGAGGTGATCGGCGGCAACTTCGACTCCATGCTGGCGAAGCTCATTGTCACCGGGGCCACCCGCCCCCAGGCCCTGCAGCGTGCACGGCGCGCCCTCTCGGAGATGCAGGTCACCGGCATGCCGACGGTGCTCCCGTTCCACGCCGCCGTCGTCGCCGACCCAGCCTTCGCGCCCACCGAGGGGCCGTTCACGGTTCACACCCGCTGGATCGAAACCGAATTCGACAACACCATTGCTCCGTGGTCCGCCGGGGAATCAGCCGATCCAGCGTCCGACGACGACGCCCCCCGCCAGCGGATCACCGTCGAGGTGGCTGGCAAACGCCTCGAGGTCATCCTGCCCGCAGGGCTGGGCGGTACCGGCCGGCAGTCCCCTGCCGGGAAGCCCAAGAAGGCGCTGCGTGCCCGCGGTGGTTCGGCGTCGGCGGCCGACGGCGATGACCTCACCTCCCCCATGCAGGGCACCATCGTGAAGGTGGCTGTGTCCGACGGCGACCTCGTCGCGGAGGGTGACCTGATCGTGGTGCTTGAGGCCATGAAGATGGAGCAACCCTTGACCGCCCACAGGTCCGGCACCCTCTCCGGATTGAGTGCTTCGCCAGGCGACACGGTGGCCGCCGGAGCGGTCATCGCCGCGATCTCCGACTAGCCGCCGCACGCTCGTGCTGGGCTACCCGTCGTCTTCGGGCTGTCCCTGTTCTCGTTCAGCCTCTTTCTCCAGCTTCTCCTGCTCACGCTGCTGTTTTTCAAGCTCCCGCTGCTGTTTTTCAAGCT
This sequence comes from Arthrobacter sp. TB 23, assembly GCF_000294595.1. NCBI lineage: Bacteria > Bacillati > Actinomycetota > Actinomycetes > Micrococcales > Micrococcaceae > Arthrobacter > Arthrobacter sp. TB 23. The sequence goes on from NZ_ALPM01000092.1 coordinate 8,069, forward strand.
CCCGCTCAGCCTCCCGCTGCGCCTTGTCATCCTCACTACCGGCGTCGTCCCCGTTCTCCTCCTCATCGTCGCCACCCGATGGAGGACTCACCGGCGGGACGGGCGTTTCAGCCGGGGTTTCAGGTAAAGGCGACGGCGTGTTTGTGGTGGGCTCCGGAACGGGCGCTGCAGGCGCTGTGGGTGCTGCGGGCGCTGCGGGATCCGCTGGGCCAACCTCGGCCGTGATCGCAAGGAGCAACTCATCGATAGTTGACGTGATCTGCGCCGCGCGGTCGGAGCTGACGGTGCCCTGCCCCTGCGCCACGGTGACCGCCTGACTGAGATCGAGGGCCAACTGGGTGGCACCGGCCTGGTCGCCGGCGGCAGCGGCCGTCGCAATGTCACGCACTGAGGCCTGGAAGGCGGCGGCCGTCTCCGACTCCAGTTCGGGAGCGCCGCACCCCGCCAGGAGCAGGGCGACGCCGAGGGACGCGCCTGCTGCCCACTGATATCCTCGCCGGCTCATGGTTGCACCCTTTCGTAGAGTTCCTGGAGCAATTCACCAGTGGTGCCCGGCACCGCCGGTAGCTCTTCGACGGTCTCCTGCCCAGCCAGATTCAGACCCACCACCGCTGCCACGCCGAGGGCAAGCACAGCGATAGCAGCAAACACGCCGATCAGCCATGGGCGCCGTCGGCCCGGTCGACGGGTCGCACCAGCGGGTCGCGCCGCCGTCGGGGCAGCATTCGGGGTCGCCGGCCGGGGCCGGGTCTCAGGCGGGTTCGCAGGCCGGGTCGCGGGCCGGGACGCTGCCTGGTCGGCCCCCGGGGACGCACTAGCCTGCTGCTGCACCTCAGTCGCGGCCGGAGCGGCCGCCATGATCGTGGTCCGCTCGGGCTGGTGTCCTGGCTCGTCGGGCACGGTGAGCTGGAACCGGGTCGCGGCGGGCCCCTCAGTGGTGAGCACCTCGGTGTGGGGCCCCCCAGTGGTAAACACCTCGGTGTGCGGCTCGGGGGTCTGCCACTGGGCGAATTCGGCGGCGACGGCGCCAGCGGTGGGCCGGTCGTCGGGGTGATCGGCGGTCATCCGGGACAGCAGCGACTGCCAGTTCGATCCGAGGGCGGCGGGGATCTCCGGCGGTCGGTGCAGCCGAGCCACCGCCGTTTCGAGACTGGTCCCCGGAAAGGCGCGCGCACCGGTCAGTGATTCCAACAGGACCAGCCCGAGGGAGTAGATGTCGGTGGGAGTGCCGATGGCTCCGCCGCGGGCCTGCTCGGGGCTAAGGTAGGCGGCCGTGCCGATGGTCAGCCCGGTTGCCGTCTGCCGCGCGGCATCGTAGAAGCGCGCGATGCCAAAGTCGGTGAGCAGGAAGCCGAAGACCCCGCTATCGGGATCCGTTGAGCGCGTCAGGATGTTGGAAGGCTTGATATCGCGATGCAGGATGCCCTGCTGGTGGATGTATGCCAAGGTCCTCGCCACGTCCCACCCTGCCAGCCGCACCGCATCGGAGGGTAGCGGACCGTCCGCGAGCAACGCGCCCAGATCGGGGCCCTCGATCAGTTCCATCACCAGGTAGGTGGGCCCCGACGAGGTACTGGAAGAATCCATATCGAGCACCCGGACCAGTCCCGGGTGGTGGAGCCCCGCCAGGAGCCGGGCCTCGTCCGATCCGCGGGACACGCCGTCGGCTGCAGCGGACCGGAACAGCTTCACCGCCACGTCCCTGTCGAGCCGCGTGTCACGGGCCCGGTACACCTCGGCCATCCCGCCGGTGCCGACCACACTACCGAGGAGGTAGCGTCCGTCAGCCAGTGATTGGGTACTCATACTTCCTCCGCTGGATTGATTTCCCGTCCGATTCTACGTGGAGCCTCCACCCACCCGTCAGGAGCCGCCGACGACGACGGCGCGGCACCCGTGGGTACCGCGCCGTCGTGAGGGGTTGGGAAAGGGTCAGGCGACGTTGTTGTCGTAATCGTGGTCGCGGGTTTCCCGGCTGAGCCACAACGCAATGAACGTCGCTACTGCTGCCGCGCTCAGATACAGACCGACCAGCAGTGTGCTGCCGTCGGCAAGCTGCCAGAGGGCGATAGCAACGAACGACGCCGGCGCAGCACCGATGACACTCGACATGTTGTACGCAACGGCGGAACCGGTGTACCTGACGTTCGCCGGGAACAGCTCCGGCAGGATGGCCGCCATGGGTCCGAAGGTGAGGCCCATCAGGATGAAACCGATGATGAGCAGCGCCATCGCACCGGTCGTACCCGCACCGAACAGGGGAACCCAGGTGAAACCAAACAACGCGATCCCGATGGTGGTGGCCATCAGCATCTTCCGGCGGCCGAACTTCTCGGCAAGCGGGCCGGACACCAGGGTGAAGATGCCGAAGAACACCACACCGATTATGAGCATCATCAGGAAGTCTCCCCGCGCAATGCCCAGTCCCGGCACGAAGGCCTCGGCGGCGGCGTCGTCGAACCCGCGACCCGCAGCTTCGGCGGCCGCCCGTGCGTCCTCGACCGAGGCCGGGGTGGTGCCGAAGGTCAGCGTGAAGGCGGTCATCAGGTAGAACAGCACGTAGGTGGCGAACATGATGAACGTGCCGAGCAGCAGAGCCCGCCACTGGTGCTTGAAGACGCTGGCGAGAGGCAGTTTCACGACCTTGCCCTTGTCCTTGACCTGCTGGAAGGAGTGGCTCTCGATGAGCTTGAGGCGGACATACAGTCCAACGATGACCAGGACCGCGCTGAGCAGGAACGGTACCCGCCAGCCCCAGTCCAGGAACTCCTCGTTGGTGAGGGTGGCGTTGAGGTAGACGAACAGGAGGTTCGCGAGGATGAAGCCGATCGGAGCACCGAGTTGCGGGAATGTGCCGTAGACGGCGCGCTTGTTCTTCGGCGCGTTTTCGGTGGCGAGCAGCGCAGCGCCGCTCCATTCACCACCCAGGGCGAGGCCCTGGAAGAAGCGCAACAGTACCAGCAGCGCCGGCGCGAGAATGATCCAGCCGTCCACCTGGGCGGTCGGCAGGACACCGATGAGGAACGTGGCAATACCCATGGTGAGTAGGGAAGCGACCAGCGTCCCCTTCCGCCCGATCCGGTCGCCGTAGTGGCCGAAGATGATCGACCCGAGTGGCCGGGCCACGAAGGCGACGCCGAAGACGGCGAAGGAGCTCAAAATCGCGTTCGCCGGGGTGGCGTCCGGGAAGAAAAGCGCAGGGAAGACCAGCACTGATGCCGTGGCGTAAATGTAGAAGTCATAGAACTCGATGGTGGTGCCGATCAGGCTGGCGAAGATGACGCGGCCCTTGGGATTTTTCGGCTTTGCTACACCGGCGTCCACGGCGGACGGGGTTGTTGACATGTCTGCGGCTTTCTCTCACTAGGGCGCGCGTGGGCGCCTCGAACAGGGTGGGTGAATGCATCTATCAGACCAGCAAGGTCCAGCAGGTAAATAAAATTGTCCAGCATGTGGACGGCGTGACCCAAGGTTGGGTCACCGAGCCCCACCCAGGCGGGGCGGATCCGGCGCGTACTTCCGAAAAGTCCTAGAGTCGGACGTGCAGCCGCCGGGCAGCCTCAGAGATGGAGCCGGTCAGCGACGGGTAGACGGTGAATGTGTTGGCCACATCGTCAACATGGAGCTTCTTGGTCACCGCGAGCGCCAGCGGGAAAATCAGCTCGGAGGCGCGGGGGCCGACGACGACGCCGCCAATCACCGTTCCGGACCCCTTGCGGGAGATGATTTTCACAAACCCGTCAGTGACGTTCATCATCTTCGCGCGGGCATTGGTGTGCAGCGAAAGCTTGACGACGTCACCCTGGTAACGGCCGGACTCGACGTCCGCCTCGGAGACGCCAACCGTCGCGATCTCTGGGGCCGTGAAAATGTTGGAAGCAACCTGCTTCAGTTTCAGCGGGGTCACACTGTCCCCCATCAGGTGGGCCATGGCGATCCGGCCCTGCATCGCCGCCACCGAGGCGAGCGCCAGCACGCCCGTGCAGTCCCCCGCCGCGTACACGTTCGGGGCTGAGGTGCGGGAGACTCCGTCGACCTTGATGTGGCCCGACTCGGTGACCTGGACCCCTGCGTCCTCAAGCCCAATGCCCGCGGTGTTGGGGATTGACCCGACGGCGATCAGACAGTGGCTACCCTCAACGGTCCGGCCGTCGGAGAGCGTAACGACGACGCCGTCGCCCACCCGCTGCACGCCCTGCGCCCGGCATTCCGACAGCACCGTCATTCCGCGGTTGGTGAATACGTTCTCAAGCACCTCGGCGGCGTCGGCGTCCTCTCCGGGGAGTACCCGGTCCCGGCTGGAGATCAGGGTGACCTTCGATCCGAGGCCGTCGTAGGCTGATGCGAACTCGGCGCCCGTGACCCCCGAGCCAACCACAATGAGATGCTCAGGTACCTCGGTGAGGGTGTAGACCTGGGTCCAGTTGAAGATTCGCTCGCCGTCGGGCTGGGCAGTGGGCAGTTCACGGGGATGCGCACCGACGGAAAGGAGGATGGCGTCGGCTTCGACCACTGTGGCCTCGCCGTCGGAGGTGACCTCAAGCCGGTGGTTGTCCAGCAGCTTTCCTTCGCCGATGAGGATCTTCACACCCACCCGCTCCAGTGCGCGGGCGATATCGGCTGACTGCTCGGCAGCAAGTTTCAGGAGCCGCGCGTTGACCTGGCCAAGATCCGCGTAGGCCGCCTCGGTGTTTTCGAAGCGCACCCCCAGTTCATGCGCCGAGGCCACTCGTGCCATGATGTCGGCTGTCGCGATGAGTGTCTTGGAGGGCACGACGTCGGTCAGCACTGCCGCTCCACCGAGCCCGTGTCGTTCGACGATAGTGACGCTGGCGCCGAGGGACGCGGCGACCATTGCCGCCTCATACCCGCCGGGACCGCCGCCCAGGATAGCTATTCGAAGGGCACTGAAATCAAGTTGGCTGGTCACAACTGTCCATTCTGTCCTATCCCCGCCGCTCGCTCAAACGATTCCCGTCCCGGCCACCCGCTCTCGGCGGTGG
>NZ_ALPM01000092.1:13076-16165 GCF_000294595.1 Arthrobacter sp. TB 23
GCGGGCGGGGAACTGAGGGTAAGTTTGATCAGTGATCGAGAACCCCACGTCAATGACGCCGACCGACCCTTTCGACCTGGCCCGCGCCGCGGCCGATTACATCGCCGCGCAGACGGGCGTCGACCGCCACGATATTGCCCTGGTGCTGGGCTCGGGGTGGGGTGAATCAGCCAACCTGATCGGCGAAACCACCCACACCCTCGAGGCCTCGGACATCCCCGGCTTCTCGGCCCCCGCCGTCGAGGGCCACGTCGGGACCGTGCGGTCAGTCCTGACGACGTCGGGCAAACGCGCCCTAGTGGTTGGTTCCCGCACCCACTATTACGAGGGCAAGGGTGTTCGGGCCGTCGTGCACGGGGTGCGCACCGCCGCCGCTACCGGGGCGAAGATCATGGTGCTGACCAACGGGTGTGGCGGATTGCAGGAGAAGTGGACCCCGGGCACCCCCGTCCTGATCAGCGATCACCTTAACCTCACCGCCACGTCACCACTCGAGGGCGCCACCTTCGTTGACCTGACCGACCTCTACTCCTCGCGGGTCCGGACAATCGCCCGCGAGGTCGATCCGTCCCTCGACGAGGGCGTCTACGCGCAGTTCACCGGACCGCACTATGAGACGCCCGCCGAGGTGCGTTACGCCAGGACGATCGGTGCTGACCTGGTGGGCATGTCGACGGCACTCGAGGCCATCGCCGCCCGCCACGCTGGCATGGAAGTGTTCGGAATTTCCCTGGTCACCAACCTGGCCGCCGGCATCAGCACCGCACCGCTGAGCCACGCCGAAGTGATCGAATCCGGCACGGCAGCCGGACCCCGCATCTCACGCCTGCTGGCTGACATCATCAGCCGGCTCTAGAAGTTGACCGAAGGTATGAAAAAGCTATGACGCACGCCGACCACGAATCACTTCTCGCAGCCGCACGCACCTGGGCGGCCGAGGACCCCGATCCGCACACCACCGCGGAGCTGGAGGCGCTGCTCGCGCAGGTGGCCGACGACGACACCCGTACCGCCGCAACCCAGGACCTGCAGGACCGTTTCAGCGGACCGCTACTCTTCGGCACTGCGGGACTACGTGCCGCCCTGGGCGCCGGACCGAACCGGATGAACCGGGTCGTGGTTCGCCGCGCCGCCGCCGGTCTGGCCGCCCACGTGACTGGCAGCGCCGAGGGGGCGTATGTGCCGCGCGCCGTCGTCGGCTTCGATGCCCGCCACAACTCGCGGATCTTCGCCGAGGAAACCGCGGCCATCTTCACCGCCGCGGGCATCCAGACCTTCCTGATGCCCAGCGAACTGCCGACGCCGGTCCTCGCCTACGCGGTCCGCGCCCTGGAGTGTGAGGTGGGGGTGATGGTCACGGCAAGCCACAACCCGCCCCAGGACAACGGGTACAAGGTCTACCTGGGAGGCCGCGCCGTCGACGACGCCGGCCGCGGGGCACAGATCGTGGCCCCGCAGGACACCGAGATCGCCGCCCGCATTGCAGCGGTAGGCCAGCTCGGCAGCATCCTGCTGGCGGCTGAGGGCTGGAATGTCCTGCCGGAGAGCATCGCCAAGGACTATGTCACATCGGTGGTTGCACTGGCGGATCGGGAGCGGTTCCCGGACCGGGACCTCTCGATCGTGCTGACCCCGATGCACGGGGTAGGCGGCACCACCGCACAGCAAGTGCTGGCCGCCGCCGGATTCGGGACCGTCCACGTGGTCGCCGAGCAGGCAGACCCGGACCCGGACTTCCCCACCGTTGACTTCCCCAACCCCGAGGAGCCCGGCGCGCTCGACCTTGCCATCGCTGCTGCTCTAGCTCAGGACGCCGACCTGGTGCTGGCCAACGACCCGGACGCCGATCGGGTTGCAGTAGCGGCCAAAGATCCGGCGACCGGTGAGTGGCGGATGCTCCGCGGCGATGAGACGGGGGCCCTGCTGGGGCAACACCTCGCCGTGCGCCGGGCGCAGGACACCGGGGAGCATGCTGCGGGGACCGTCTTCGCCAACTCGATTGTGTCCTCGCGGCTACTCTCCCGCATCGCCGCAACCGCCGGGATCCCCCACACCGAAACCCTGACCGGGTTCAAGTGGATTTCCCGGGTCCCGTCGCTCGCCTACGGCTACGAGGAAGCGCTGGGCTACTGCGTGGCACCCGACCTGGTCCGGGACAAGGACGGGATTTCCGCGGCGCTGCTCCTGGCCGAGCTTGCCGCGGCCACCAAGGCCGAGGGTCGGACCCTGTTTGACCTGCTCGATGACCTGGCGCTGCTGCACGGGCTACACGCCAGCGACCAGCTCTCGGTCCGGGTCGGCAGCCTTGGCCTGTTGGACGCCATGATGAACCGGTTGCGGGAAAACCCCCCGCAGGCCTTCGCGGACTCGGCGGTCGACGTCGTGCAGGACCTCCTCACCGGCTACGCCGGGCTTCCGCCGACCGACGGGCTGCTGTACCTGACCCGGGACGACACCCGGGTGATCATCCGGCCCAGCGGCACCGAGCCGAAGCTGAAGTGCTACCTGGAGGTCATCGAACCGGTGGAGTTGGCCGCCGAGCTCGACGATGCGAAGCTGACCACCCGCGCCCGGCTGGACGCGGTCCTGTGCGATGTGGAGGAGTCCCTGGGGCTCTAACCGCTGGGAACACCGCTGCGTGACTGGACTCCACCGTGGTGAACCGGGGCTATCGGGTACCCGTCTGGGTGCCGCTGCCGCCCTGGGCGCTGAATCCAGTTATGGTTGAGTCAGTATCGTTTTGCACAATTTCGAGGAGACTCCATGTCACACACCACTACGTCCTCCGAGCGGACCGCTCCGCGCAAGCAGCCCACCCACTCGGGCGAAGGCCATCTGGTCAACAACCTCGTGACATTCGCCGTAATGATGGTGTTGTTCCTCGGCGCCGTCGGCTCCCTGGCCTTCTTCGACCAAAACAATGTCTGGGCCTTCGCCGTCTGCCTGACGCTGTTCTTCCTGGCCTTCTGGATCCCCCAGTCCATCCTGGGACGCTCCGATACCGGACCCACCCTCGCCAAGGGCGACCGCAAGGCCTAGCCGGCCAATACACGGCTTCCACCCATAAAAAAGTGGCGGACCTGCAGACG
>NZ_ALPM01000093.1:0-18303 GCF_000294595.1 Arthrobacter sp. TB 23
CCGCCACTTTTTTGTGCGGTGGGACGGCTAGAGCAGACCCTTGGTGTGCCAGACGGTCTTCGTTTCGGTGAAGAACGTGATCCGGTCGATCGAGGGGGCTCCGGCTTCGGGCCCGGTCTCGGGTGGGAGCACCCGTTTCAGGGTTTCGGCCGCGGCGATCTGCAGGTCCACCCAGTCCAGGTTCTCGGCACCGAGCAGGTCCAGGGCGTTGACGTCGGCATGGGAGGCCAGCCAGGGGGCGATCTCGGCGGGGGAACCGCTGAGGATGTTCACGACGCCGGCGGGCACGTCGGAGGTGGCAAGGACTTCCCCGAGGCTCAGGGCCGCCAGCGGTGCACGCTCGTTGCCCAGTACCACCACGGTGTTCCCGCTGACCAGCACCGGCGCGACGGCGCGGACAAACCCGAGCAGCGAGCCAACGCCCTGCGGTGCGATGACCGCGACGACGCCGGTGGGCTCGGGAGTGGACAGGTTGAAGTACGGGCCCGACACCGGGTTCGCATTACCTGCCACCTGCACGTATTTGTCGGCCCAGCCGGCGTACCAGACCCACAGGTCGATGGCTTCGTCGACCTGGGCGGCCGCCGCCGTATCGGAGACCCCTTCGGATGCGGCGATTTCCTCGGCGAATTGCGCCCGGCGCCCGTCCAGGACCTCCGCGATCCGGTACAGCACCTGGCCGCGGTTGTACCCGGAGGTTCCGGCCCAGCCGCTCACGGCAGCGCGGGCGGCGGTGACGGCGTCGCGCGCGTCCTTGCGTGATCCCTTGGCGGCGTTGACCGTGTTCAACATGGGGCCACCCTTCCTGGTTGCTACCTCATACACCCGACCCGATTCGCTGCGGACGAACTTGCCGCCAATGTAAAGCTTGTATGTCTTGGGTACGCCTAGCCGTGCAGCGCTCATTTGGAGCCTCCCAGGGGGGTCTTGTTCATGATGGCTGAGACGACCGATGACTTGGGCCCAGCCGCGGGGGCCAGATAGGCGCCGAGTCCGTGGCGGCCGCCTTCCCTGCCGTACCCGGATTCCTTGTAGCCGCCGAACGGCGACGCGGGGTCGAACTTGTTGAACGTGTTGGCCCAGACCACCCCGGCACGCAACTTGTCGGCGACCGCGAGGACCCGGCTGCCCTTGTCCGACCAGATCCCTGCGGAGAGACCGTACGGGGTGTTGTTGGCCTTGGCGATCGCCTCCGCGGGGGTGCGGAACGTCAGGACCGAGAGCACTGGTCCGAAGATCTCGTCCCGGGCAATGCGGTGGCTGGTGGACACGTTCGTGAAAATTGTGGGCGGGAACCAGAAGCCCTGCTGCGGCAGGTTACTCGCCGGGCTCCACCGGGTGGCGCCCTCCTGCTCGCCGATGTCGGAGAGCTCACGCATCCGGCCCAGCTGGGACGCCGAGTTAATGGCACCAATGTCAGTGTTCTTATCCAGCGGATCCCCTACCCGCAGGGTGGACAAGCGCTCCTTGAGACGTTCGACGACTTCGTCATGCACCGATTCCTGCACCAGCAGGCGTGATCCGGCGCAGCAGACCTGCCCCTGGTTGAAGAAGATCCCGTTGACGATGCCTTCGATGGCCTGGTCGATCGGGGCGTCATCGAACACGATGTTCGCGCCCTTGCCGCCGAGTTCGAGGGTGAGCTTCTTGCCGCTCCCGGCAGTCGAACGGGCAATGGACCGGCCGACGGCGGTGGACCCCGTGAACGCCACCTTGTTGACGTCCGGATGGTTCACCAGGGCCGAGCCGGTGGCCCCCGCGCCGGTAACAATGTTGACCACGCCTGCCGGCAGGTCGGCTTGCTGCAGGATTTCGGCGAACAGCATGGCAGTCAGGGACGTGGTCTCGGCGGGTTTGAGGACCACGGTGTTGCCGGCGGCCAGGGCCGGGGCAATCTTCCATGCCAGCATCAGAAGCGGGAAGTTCCACGGGATCACCTGGGCTGCCACACCCAGCGAACGCGGGTTCGGGCCCAGCCCTGCATGGTCGAGCTTGTCGGCCCAGCCCGCATAGTAGAAGAACCACGCGGCCACCAGGGGAACGTCGACGTCGCGGCTTTCCTTGATCGGCTTGCCGTTGTCAAGGGTTTCGGCGACGGCCAGTTCACGGGAACGTTCCTGCACCAGCCGGGCAATACGGAACAGGTACTTGCCCCGGTCGGCGCCGGAGAGCTTCGACCATGTCTTCTCGTAGGCCCGCCGGGCGGCAGCGACGGCGGTATCGACGTCGGCCTCGCTGGCGCACGAGATGGTGGTGATCTTCTGCTCGGTGGCCGGGGAGATCGTGGTGAAGGACTCACCGTTGCCGGGGACGAACTCACCGTTGATGAACAGACCGTACTCGCTCTTGAGGTCCAGGATGGATGTGGACTCCGGGGCCGGTGCGTACTCTAGAAAAGTCATGGGTAGTCCTTAGTCGATCGTGACGTAGGCAGGGCCGGAGTAGCTGCCGCTGGTGAGCTTCTGACGCTGCAGGAGCACGTCATTGAGCAGGCTTGAGGCGCCGAAGCGGAACAGGTCCGGCTCCAGCCATTCCTCTCCAACGGTCTCGGCGACGGTGACCAGGTACTTGATGGCGTCCTTGGACGTGCGGATCCCGCCGGCCGGCTTCACCCCGATCTTTTCGCCGGTCAGCCGGTGCCAGTCCCGGACCACTTCAAGCATGGACAGCGTCACCGGGAGGGTCGCCGCGGGGGCCACCTTGCCGGTGGAAGTCTTGATGAAGTCCCCGCCGGCCAGGATGGACAGCCACGAGGCACGCCGGATGTTGTCGTACGTATTCAGCTCACCGGTTTCCAGGATCACCTTCAGATGTGCGTACGAACCATCCGGGCGGCGGCAGGCCTCCTTCACCGCAACGATCTCGTCGAAGACCAGACCATACCGGCCCGACAGGAACGCGCCACGGTCAATGACCATGTCGATCTCGTCCGCACCCGCCGCGACAGCGTCGGCGGTGTCCGAGAGCTTCACCGAACGAGACGCGCGCCCGGACGGGAATGCCGTGGCAACAGCAGCCACATTGATACGGCCCGGGGCGTCGGCGTCGTGGGCCCTCCCCAGCGCCTCGACCGCGTACGGCACCATGTCGCCATACACACACACCGCGGCCACCCGCGGGGTGGAGAGATCGCCGGCGTCGGGCACCAACGCCTTCGCGACGAGCGACCTGACCTTGCCAGGGGTGTCTGACCCTTCGAGAGTGGTCAGGTCGATCAGGGAAATGATCTTGTCCAGGGCCCAGGCCTTGGACGTCGTCTTGATTGACCGGGTCCCGAGGGCCGCCGCGCGCGCTTCCAGGCCCACCGCGTCAACGCCGGCAATGCCCTCCAGATAGCGTCGCAGGCTCTTCTCCGTCAGGTCCCCGCCGATCACTTCCAATGCACGTGACGCGGGAGCGATCGCGGTGCTCCCGGTGGCAGTAGTTTCCATCGTTGAGTGTTCTCCGTACTTTGATTCGGTGCCATGGCGGGACGGTTCCCTCAGCGAAGATCGTCCCCGCAGCAGCGCTGCTGACGGCTGGTTTCCCGGGGCTGTGGGACAGGAGGTCATACCCGTATGGTCGCGTCCGACTTTACCACCGCGCCCTGTCCGCGGCGATGCCCGCCAGCCTTGGTCGCCAGCTTGGTCGCCAGCCTGGTCGCCGGCCTTCCCGCTGGTACGCCTAATCGGTGAAGATCGCGTCCACCACATTCTGGGCCCAGGTGAGGATGTCGGCGTCGGCGAGGTCCCGCCCGCCCACCGGTGAGGATTTGGGTTTCGGAATCAGCGCGGCGTTCAGCGCCGGTTTCAGCGAGGCCCCCGGATACATGCGCTTGAGCCGCATCTCCTTCGATTCCGGCAGGACGGCCGGGGCGAACTTGATGAAGTTCCCCTGCAGCGCCACATCGGTCAGGCCCGCGGCACGCGCCGCCACCCGGAACCGGGCCACCGCAATGAGGTTGACCACCGGGGCGGGCGGCTCCCCGTATCTGTCGTTGAGTTCCTCCACCACCCCGTCGATTGCCTCGTCCGTCACAGCGGAAGCCAGCTTGCGGTAGGCCTCCAGGCGCAGCCGCTCCCCCGGCACGTAGTCGTGGGGCAGGTGGGCGTTGACGGGCAGCTCGATCTTCATCTCGGCCGTCTTCTCTTCGGCTTCACCGCGGAAGTCCGCAACCGCCTCCCCGACCAGCCTGATGTACAGATCGAAGCCAACACCCTGGATGTGGCCGGACTGTTCGCCGCCGAGCATGTTGCCAGCACCGCGGATCTCGAGGTCTTTCATGGCCAGCTGCATGCCGGCACCGAGTTCGTTGTGCGACGCGACGGCCTTCAACCGCTCCAGAGCCACCTCGCCGAGCGGCTTCTCTGACGGGTAAAGGAAGTAGGCGTAGGCCCGCTCCCGGCCGCGCCCCACCCTGCCGCGGAGCTGGTGCAACTGGGACAGGCCGTAGTTGTCGGCCCGGTCCACAATCAGCGTGTTCGCGTTGGAGATGTCCAGGCCGGTCTCAATGATGGTGGTGCACACCAGAACGTCGAAGCGTTTCTCCCAGAAGTCGACAATGATTTGTTCCAGGCGGGATTCGCTCATCTGGCCGTGCGCGACGGCGACGCGGGCCTCCGGCACCAGCTCTTTCAGGTGCGCTGCGGTCCGGTCGATTGAGGACACCCGGTTGTGGACGAAGAACACCTGGCCTTCGCGCATCAGCTCACGGCGCACCGCCGCCGACGTCTGCTTGTCGGTGTAGGGGCCCACATAGGTGAGTACCGGGTGGCGTTCCTCCGGCGGGGTGGCGAGGGTGGATGTTTCCCGGATGCCGGTCAGCGACATTTCGAGCGTCCTGGGGATCGGCGTCGCACTCATGGCGAGGACGTCCACGTTGGTGCGCATTTTCTTCAGCGCTTCCTTGTGCTCCACGCCAAAGCGCTGCTCCTCGTCAACGATCACCAGGCCCAGGTCCTTGAACCGCACCTGGTCCGAGAGCAGCCGGTGGGTGCCGATGACGACGTCGACGGCGCCCGTGCCGATCCCCTCAACCGTTTCCCTGGATTCCTTGGCACTCTGAAACCGGGACAGTGGTTTGACCCGCACCGGGAAGCCTGAGAACCGTTCGGAGAAGGTTTCGTTGTGCTGCTGCACCAGCAGCGTGGTGGGCACCAGGACCGCCACCTGCTTGCCGTCCTGGACGGCTTTGAACGCGGCCCGCACGGCGATCTCGGTTTTCCCGTAGCCGACGTCGCCGGAGACCAGACGGTCCATCGGCACTTCGCGTTCCATGTCGGCCTTGACCTCGTTGATGGTGGTCAGCTGGTCCGGGGTTTCGATGTACGGGAAGGCTTCTTCAAGCTCGCGCTGCCACGGGGTGTCGGTGGAAAAGGCGAAGCCGCGCGATGCCATCCGCGCCGAGTACAGCCGGATCAGCTCCCCGGCGATCTCCTTGACCGCCTTCCGGGCCTTGGACTTGGTGCTGGCCCAGTCGGAGCCACCCATCTTGCTGAGCGCCGGGGCGTCGCCGCCCACGTACCGGGTCACCTGGTCCAGCTGGTCGGTGGGGACAAACAGCCGGTCCCCGGGGGCACCACGTTTGGACGGCGCGTATTCGAGCAGCAGGTACTCGCGGATGGTCTTCGTGGGGCCGGCGCCGGTGGCGCGCTGCAGGAGTTCAACGAATCGGGCGACGCCGTGCTGTTCGTGCACCACGTAGTCGCCCTCGCGCAGCTGCAGGGGGTCGACGGCGTTGCGGCGTTTCGACGGCATCTTGCGCATGTCACGGGTGCCGGACGCGGTGGTCCTGCCCAACAGGTCCGCCTCGGTCAGCAGTCCGAGCTTGAGCGAGTCCAGCACGAAGCCGCGGCCGGCGGAGGCTGTGGTGATCTCGATGATGCCTGGCTGCGGCGGCGAATCGAGCGAGTCCACCCGGGCCGCCGGGATGTCATGGTCATGGAACAGTTCGGCCAGCCGTGCGGCGGGACCGGGGCCCTCGGTGGCGACCACCACCCGCCACTGGTCTCTGACCCGTTTGCCGAGGAAGTCCATCATTTCCGCCACATCGCCCTGGTAGCCGCGTGGCTCGCGTGCGTGCACGGTGAACGTGTCAATTTCGGGCAACAACTCCTGCAGCGAATCGTCGGAACCGAAGGATGTGATGGACCACCAGGCGACGGCGTTGGCCAGGGCCGCCGACCGGGTGTCGGTCAGCGACCTGAAGCTGGCGGTCTGGAGGTCGGCCCCCAGGGTGCCGCCCAGGTCCAGCGGCGCGGCGCCGCCGTCGGACGCTGTTGCCCAGGCCGCCTCAAGGAACTCCTCATTGGTCGCAGCGAGATCGTGGGCGCGGGTGCGCACCTTTTCCGGTTCGATCACGACGGCGATCGACCCGGCCGGGAGTTCGCCTACCAGCGGCACCATTGAGTCCACCAGGACCGGTGCCAGGGATTCCATCCCTTCGACCGCAATTCCGCCGGCAATTTTTTCCAGCATGGCTGCCGCCGCCGGCAGATCGGGCTTCAGGAGGGCGGCCCGGGACATCACCGATGGGGTGATGAGGATTTCGCGGCAGGGCGGCGCGAACAACGCGGCCGGGCTGCCGTCTTCCTCCCGCACCAGTGACCGCTGGTCGGCGACGGCGAACCAGCGCATCGCCTCCACCTCGTCGCCGAAGAACTCGACCCGGATGGGGTGGTCCTCGGTGGGCGGGAACACATCGATGATGCCGCCGCGGACGGCGAACTCGCCGCGGTGGGTGACCATGTCCACCCGGGCATAGGCTGCGTCGGAGAGCGCCCTGACCACGTCGGTGAACGCCGCGTCCTGTCCGACGGTCAGGGTGACGGGCAACAGTTCGCCGAGACCAGCGACCAGTGGCTGCACCACAGCCCGGATGGGAGCGACCATGATCCGTACGGGTTGACCCTCGGGATGGGCGAGGCGGCGCAGCACCGAGAGTCGACGACCAACGGTGTCGGATCGGGGTGACAACCGTTCATGCGGCAGGGTTTCCCAACTGGGGAACTCCTCAATGTCCGACGCCGGCAGGTAGCTCCTGAGCGCGGCCGCCAGGTCCTCCGCTTCCCGGCCGGTCGCTGTCACTGCCAGGACCACTGGTGACCGGGCGTCGTCGCCGGCTGGCCTGGAGTCAACCGACGCCTCGAGTCCATCCACCATCTCGGCGAGGAGGGCAGCCCGCAGCCCTGCGGGCGCACCGATCTGCAGGTCGGTGTTTCGCTCGCTGCTGCCGTGTGATGCGTTCATCCGCACCCGGGCGAAGGACGTGTCCTCGATCAGTGCGGCGCGCAGTCCGTTCAGGCTCAAAGGTTCTCCTACAGGATCCGTCAGTTCCAGCAAATATTCGGTCATAAAGTTTCAGGTGCTGGGGACTCCCAGGTCGGTCCTACCCAGCACAAAAGCCCGAAATTCTGTCGAATTCCGGGGATACCCCAAGCCTACCCTGCGGGCCGACCGTGGCGCCCGATCAGGCCTTAGGATAGGTGGGACGCAAAACGCCTTTCAACTTCGGAGGATCCTTGGCACTGAACGCCTCAACCACCCTGCCCTACGACGCTGCCACAGTGACCGGAGTCTTCACCGACGAGGCCTTCCTGAAGCATGTCAGCGAGCACGTCGGCGGCACCCTGAAATCAGTGACGGTCGACGGTGACACAGCGGCTGCCTTCACCCTGACCGCTGTCCGCACCCTCCCCACGAAGCGGCTCCCGGAGATGGCGCGTAAGTTTGTCGGCGACAGCCTTACCGTCACGCAGACCGAACAGTGGGCAGCGCCCCTGCCCGATGGGTCACGTGTTGCCAAGATCACCATGACCGTCGCCGGCGTTCCGCTCACCGTCGACGCCGAGCAGCGCCTCGTCGCCGTCGACGCGGCCACCCGGGTGGAGCTGACCGGCACCGTGAGCTCTTCGATTCCATTCATGGGAGCGAAGATCGCCTCGGCGGCAGAGCCGATGATCGGTAAAGCCCTTAACCTTCAGGCCTCCGAAGCCAGCAAATGGCTTGAACGCCGCTAGGCAGAGAAGGAAAAACCCGTGTCACTCCCCACCCCTTTAGCCCTGATTCTCATTCTTAGCGGCGTCTGGACCTTGATCGTCTGGCCACCCTTCCTCCGGCGAATCTTCAAGGACCCCCGTTCGAAAGACGAGCGGGGAGCCCCGACCCGTTTCCTCAAGGTCCATTTCATGCTGATCAGCACCTCAATGATCCTGGGCCTTGCCACCCTGGTGATCGGCATCCGCACCCTGGTTAGCTAAGCAGTTGGATAGGTCGAAAAGTGAGCAATAACCAGGAACCTCAACCCCCCAAACAGGTCCTCGGGCGGTCGAGCTATCCCGAGTACCAGCGCATCAGTGAGATTCTCCGCAAGGAAACCGTTGGCGGCATCCTGTTGCTCATTGCAGCAGTCGTGGCACTGGTCTGGGCCAACTCCCCAGCATCAGCCAGCTACTTCGCAATCCGGGACTTCGAGTTCGGCTATGAGCCGTGGCACCTTCGGCTGAGCGTTGGCGCGTGGGCCGCAGACGGTCTACTCGCGATCTTCTTCTTTCTGGTGGGTCTCGAGCTTAAGCGCGAGTTTGTCGCGGGAGACCTCAGAAAGTTCAGCCGGGCCGTGGTTCCGGTGACCGCCGCTGCCGGTGGCGTCCTGGTACCGGCCCTCTTCTACGTGGCGATCAACCTGTCCTCCCCCGAGTCGCTCAGGGGGTGGGCTATCCCCACGGCCACCGATATTGCGTTCGCCCTGGCGGTGCTGGCGGTAATCAGTTCCCACCTCCCCAGTGCGTTGCGGGTCTTTCTGCTTACCCTCGCCGTGGTCGATGACCTGATGGCGATCGGGATTATTGCGTTCTTCTACTCAGACGACGTGGAGTTCACCTACCTGCTGTTCATGCTGGTCCCGCTGGCCCTGTTTGGTTTCCTGGCCCAGAAGAACCCCAAGTATTTCGGCCGACACACCCCCGCCGCCTGGCTGATCCTCCTGCCGATCGGTGTGGCAACGTGGATCCTGATGCATGCCTCCGGAGTCCATGCGACCGTTGCCGGCGTCCTGCTGGGGTTCCTGGTTCCAGTGCTGCGTAAGACCAAGGACGGCACCATCAAACTGCCGCGCCCCAACAAACCTGGGCTCGCGGAGATTTTTGAACACCGGTTCCGTCCACTGTCCACCGGCTTTGCGGTGCCCGTATTCGCTTTCTTCTCTGCCGGAGTCGCCGTCGGAGGGCCCGAAGGGTTGATGTCAGCGATCGGGGACACGGTGACGCTGGGGATCGTTGCCGGGCTGGTGCTGGGTAAACCGGTCGGCATCCTGTTGACCACGTTCGCCCTGACCAAAACCACCCGGGCGAACCTCGACCCCGACCTGCGGTGGATTGACCTGCTCGGCGTCGGGTTGCTCGCTGGGGTGGGCTTCACGGTGTCGCTCCTGGTCAACGACCTGAGCTTCGAGCAGGGATCAGAGCACAACGATCACGCGAAGGTGGCCATCCTGGGCGCCTCGGTGATTGCTGCGCTGGCCGCCTCGGTGATCCTTCGCAGCCGGAACAAGCACTACCGCCGGGTCGTGGAAGCCGAACAAATCGACGCCAACGACGACGGCGTCCCCGACCTGTTCGAGGACCGGAACCGCCAGTAGCCGTTACCGGTTCGCTGCGAGCAGCGCCTCTTCGAGCGCCACCCAGGCCAGCATCGCGCACTTGACGCGGGCCGGATAGCGGGAGACTCCGGCGAGGGCTGCCGCGTCCCCAAGCACTTCCTCGTTGGGTGTGACCCGTCCGCGCGAGCGCATGACGGTCCTGAACTCGTCCACCAGATCCATCACCTCGTCGCGGCCCAGACCCTGCATCAAATCGGTCATGACCGAGGCCGAGGACATGGAGATGGCGCAGCCGGCGCCGTCCCAACTGACGCTGGTCAACACACCGTTCGCGAGGATGGCTCGCAGGGTAATCTCATCTCCGCATACCGGGTTCAGCTGGTGGGACTCTCCGAGGGTCCCGACGCCGTCGTGCTCCAACAGCCCGGCACCGTGCCGCTCCTTGGCATGATCAAGGATGATCTGTTGATAGAGCTGCTGCAGGTCATCGGACATTATTTGACTCCAAAGAACGGGCGCACACCGGCGACGGCTGCCAGGAAGGCATCCACTTCATCGCTGGTGTTGTAGAGGTAGGTGCTGGCGCGGGTGGTCGCGGTCAGGCCGAGCCGACGGTGCAACGGCTGGGCGCAGTGGTGCCCCACCCGCACGGCGATGCCCTGATGATCCAGGTACTGGCCGACGTCGTGGGCGTGGACGCCGTCGACGTCGAACGCCGCCAACCCAATCCGTTGCACACCCGCGGCCGGTCCGAGGACCCTGATCCCGGGCAGCTGGCTCAGTCCGTCGACCAGTTGTTTGCCGAGTGTCTCTTCCCATTGTTGGATGCGCTGCATGCCAGTTTCGGTAAGGTAGTTCGCTGCCGCCGCCAGGGCGATGGCCTGGGAGATCCGCTGGGTGCCGGCTTCGAACCGTGCAGGTGCGGGAAGGTATTCGGCCCGTTCCATGGTGACCGTGGTGATCATGGATCCCCCGGTCAGGAAGGGCGGCATCGCGTTGAGCAGTTCGGCTCGCCCGTAGAGGGCGCCGATCCCGGTGGGACCCAGCATCTTGTGCCCGGAGAAGGCCATGAAATCGATGTCGAGCGCGTGCACGTCGACCGGCAGGTGCGGCACCGACTGGCACGCGTCGAGGACGGTCATCGCCCCATGCTGCTGCGCCAGGGCCACCAGCTCCGCGACGGGGTTGATGGTGCCCAACACGTTGGAGGCGTGGGTGAAGGCGACGATTGCGGTGGCCTGGTTGATGATGGTGGCCGCCTCGTCCAGGCGAAGCGCGCCGTCGTCGTCAACCGGGATGTACCGGAGCGTGGCACCGGTGCGGGCTGCCAACTCCTGCCACGGAATGAGGTTGGCGTGATGCTCCATCTCGGTGACAACAATTTCGTCGCCTGGACCGATGACGAAGCGCGAAGCCGCGGATCCGCCACGGCCCGCCGAGGCGTTCGAGAAAGAGTAGGCCACCAGGTTGATGGCCTCCGTGGCGTTGGAGGTCCAGACGATCTCGTCCACCGCCGCGCCAACGAAAGCGGCGATGGTGTCACGGGCAGCCTCGAAGGCGTCGGTGGCGTCAACTGCGAGGGAGTGGGCTCCCCTGTGCACCGCCGCATTGCGCTGCTCGTAGAATTCCTGCTCAGCCTCGAGCACGGTGATCGGGTTTTGCGAGGTCGCACCCGTATCCAGGTAGATCAGTGGCCGAGAATTGACCTGAGTGTCCAGAATGGGGAAATCGTTGCGGATCCGCCTCACCTCGGTGTCGGTCAACGGCCCCTCAACCAGCTGGAGCGACGAGGGGATAGCAACGGGATTCACAATCAGACTCCTTACAGGTCAGCGCGGTACCTCTGCTGCTGGGTAGGGCGACCACTCAGCCGTCCCACCCAACAAGACCATTAGGACATACGGCTGTACGGTAATTCTCTCACGCGTCCCGGCCGGACGAACCCCCGCGCGTCTGATCCTAGGGGGTAGGCCGGGGTGAGGCCGGCGGATTCAGCGAATCGATGGCTGGCAGCGCGTTTCCCTCCCAATCGAACATGGTGAGATTCGCGTACCGGTTACAGACACCCGGCGCGGCGGGTACCCCCGGGAGCCAGCCCGGTTCCCACACAAAATAGCCGAGGCCGTGGTTGTCGGGAACCTGCTCTATCACCTTCCGCAACTCGGTGAAGTACGCCGCCTGACCTTCAGGCGTTGCAGTGAAACGACGGCGATCCGGCAGCTCTGCGACGTTGTTCACCACGCTGTCGCACCCTGGTTCGCTGTCCAGCCTCCACGGGTATCCTGTCTCGGCGACTATCAGGTCCTTGTTGAAGCGTGTCGCGAGGATGTTGAGGCTTCTGCTGAACCCGGCCAGGGACCCGCTCCAGAACGGGTAATAGGTGACGCCGATAATGTCGAATGGCATACCGTTCGCTTCGACCTTAGCCAGGAAATCCGAGGCAGACTCGTCGGCTGCGTGGGTGTGGATCATGATCTTCGGCGGTTGGCCCCCGCTGCCGGCCAGCACACCGGCGACCCCCGCCTGATAGAGGTCGGCGAACCCTTCCCAGTACTCTCCCCACGACAGCTGGGTCTTGCCCCACGACCACAGCATGCCGTCAGACACCTCGTTTCCCACCTGGACGATTCCTACCGGGGTGCCCTGTTCAGCGAAGGCACTCACAACGTCCCTGGAATACGCATGCACAGTGCTTTCCAGCTCCTCCTTGCCCAGGTCTTCCCAGGCGGCCGGAAGCTTCTGGGCGTTCTGGTCTGCCCAGGTGTCGGAGTAGTGAAGATTGAGAAGGATTCCCATTCCAGCATCTGTCGCCCGCTGGGCCAGGGTGAGCGCCGCAGCAAGGTCGCTGGTTCCCGGTTCGGGGTCCACCCACAAACGGATCCGGGAGTAGTTGACTCCGTTGTTGCTCATGATCTGCTCGATCGGCAACGCCTCCCCGTTGTCGTTGACCTGGTTGCCGACCGCTTCTTCCTGCAGGGTAAACGACATGTCGGCGCCGACGATACGAAGTTCGGAAGTCACAGGTTTCTCCCAGGTGATCGAGACGATCGAACCTGCCGACACAACGGTGAGTACGACGGCTACGAATGGCCGCCACCAGTTCCAACTGCCCATTTCAGTGCTTTCCTCGACCATCACGGTTACTCATCCGATGAGTGCCATTAGATAGGCAGGATATTGGATGACCGCCACCAACACCAGTGCTGCGGTCCCGACGGCGAGGGCTACCGACTCCGCGGCGGTCATTCGCAATGCCGCGAGAAAGGGCACCGCTGCTGATCGGGCGGATTCGAGCGCATGGAGGACCGGGACGGCTACCGCCACGATCGCATAGCTGATCGCGCCCACCAGGCACAGAAAGATGTAGCCGTACGCGTTGGTGGTGGCCTCTCCCACCAACGCTGCTCCCGCGAACAGTGCAGCCACCAGACAATAGGGAAGGATCAATGTCGGCCGGATTTGCTCCATCCCCTCGCCCGATTTCGGTGTCACCCGGAAGGTGATTGACCGCGGCCGGACCTTCTGGACCACGGCCGACCAGACACCGAGAGCGATGTAAGGCCACCTGGCAAAGCAATAGATCCAGTTTTCCCAGCTGACGAGTGGCGAATCCGCGGGGCGGAGCATCCCCCGCCGGCGCAGGAAGAACACGATGGCCAGCATGCAGAGGCCCAGAACCAACCAACGGGCGAGGAACTCGAAGTAGTTCACGTTGACCCAGGGAAGACCGGTGACCGCGGCAATCATCGGCAGGCCGAGCCCGGCCACGGTCGTGGCCGAGAGCAGCGGATAGTAGGACAAGGCAAAAAGAAACCGGGCACGAAGGGCCCACGGCAGTCTGCCGAGATGCGAAGGGACCAGGTCAAGGAATAACGTCATCAGACTCCGCGACCATTGGAACTCCTGGGTGATCATCGCCGCGAAGGTCCGCGGCCCCTCCCCATGCGCTTCGGCCGATTCGGCGAATACAGATCTCCACCCTGCTGACGTCAGCAGGAACGAGGTGGAGAAATCCTCGGCCAGTTCCGGTCCGATGCCCCCGATCTCCTGCAGGGCTGCTGTTCGAACTGTGTAGTGGGATCCGATACACGATGGCGCGAGGCCATCCGAGTGTCCCAGCTGAACCGGTCCATGGAAGGTTGCCTCGCGATGGAGCCTGCCCCGCGCTGACCAGGACTGGCCAGCATTTGAGTCGTTGATGCTCGGGGCGGCGACGTACCCCACGGCCGGGTCTGCGAAAGGACGGACCATCTCCGTCAGGTAGGTTACCGCCGGGACGTGGTCGCAATCGAGCTGGGCTACCACGTCATAGTTTCGGTACCCGTAGCAGTCATAGAAGTAGGCGAGGTTTCCTTCTTTGCATTTGGTGCGGCGGGGCCATTCCGGATTGTGATAGTCGGCCACTCCAAAGCGGCTGGAAACCCGTACCCCGTTGGCGGTGCACCATTGGATGCTCTCGGGGGTGGGACGCTCGTCGCACAACCACACATCGTAGGAGTACGGAAAGTCCTGAGACTGCATTGCCTGAAGCGTGGCCCTCGCGAGGTCCCACGGCTCAGATGGCGCCTTCGTCACGATAAAGGCGATCCGTAGTGGCGGTACCTCCTGATCCGACCGGAATCGCCTGAGCCGGTTGGCGAGGATGAGGAAATAGGTAGGCAGGTAGGTCAGGTAGAAGAGCAGCACGGAATTGATCACCAGGCCGAACCATCCGACGACATGCCCCGGCTGCAACCACCACACCCAGAACGAGGCGAAAGCGGCGACCCAGCACACGGTCAGGGCTGCAACCACTGCGGCATCCCTTCGTGGCAGTGCTGCAACATGGGCTCCGGCTTCCATGGATCGCAGTGGGGCGCGGCGTCTGCCAAAGGTGGGACCGGAAGCAGCGATCGTGAGGGTGGTTGTAGCCGTTGAATCCGTCACAGCTTTTCCCCGTAGCCGTGGGGGTTCTTCTCCTGGAACCGCCACATGTCAGCACACATTTCACTGAGTGGACGTTTGGCACGCCAGCCCAACTCTTCTTCCGCCAGTACCGGTGATGCCACCAGCTCAGCGACGTCCCCTGGCCTGCGGTCGACGAATCGGTAGGGAATCCGTCGCCCGCTTTGGAGTTCGAATTCTTTCACCAGTTCCAGGACCGAGGTCCCGGTCCCGGTTCCCAGGTTGTACCGGCGAAACCCCGGTCTGCGCCTTTCCTCCAGGGCGAGCCGGTGGCCTTCAACGACGTCGAGGACATGGATGTAGTCGCGGACTGCGGTGCCGTCTGCGGTCGGATAATCGGATCCCAGAATTTTCACCTCGGATAGTCGGCCCGTTGCTACCTGGGCCAGGAATGGAAAGATATTGGAGGGGACTCCCAGCGGGTCCTCGCCAAGAACACCCGAGGGATGAGCCCCCGCCGGGTTGAAGTACCGGAGAGCTGTGACCGACCAGTCGTCGTAGCGGTTACAGAGATCTTCGAGGATCAGCTCGCACATCCACTTGCTTCGGGCATATGGGTTGGTGGGCCTGGCCGGCGACTCTTCAGTGATAGGCCCAAGGTCGGTATCTCCATAGATGGAGCAGGATGAAGAAAAGACGAGGTCCCGGATCCCTGCGGCGTGGGCAACAGTGATCAGGGAAATCAGGCCCGACACATTGTTCTGGTAGTAGTCAATCGGCCGCTGCATAGAATCACCCACAGCTTTGTGCGCGGCGAAGTGGATGACTACATCGATGGGGTGGGCTGTGAAAATGCTCTCCAGCTCTGCCGTGTCGGAGACATCCGCCGTGTGGAAGAAAAGGTTCCCGCCTCCCAGCTGCCGGATCCGATCCATGACCACTTCGTGGCTGTTGATGAGGTTGTCGATCACCACCACGTCGAAGCCACTATCGAGGAGGTCGCGGCAGCAATGGCTGCCAATGAAACCAGCCCCTCCCGTCACCAGCGCGGTGCGGGTCATGGCTGCACCTTGATGGGATGCAACGGCTCACCCTGTGGGTGTACCGCTGGCACCCGTTCGCCTATCCAAATGTCCACTGTTCTTCCTCCGTTTTGTGAGCAGCATTGCGGCTTCCCCAGCCGCTCGGCAATGCGAACGCCCCACCGATCGGGCGCGGATCGATCAGGCTGAAATGGCCACCGAGGTGGCGGTGAGATTGGTACCTTCAAACTGGGACCCGGCTAGCGCTTCAGCCGCATCGGCGACCTCATGAGGGTGAGCACTGAAATAGGCAACAGTCCGTCCGATGCCGTCAGAGGTGCTCATTTCTGGACGCCATCCCAGCACCCTGGTCGCCAAGGTGATGTCGGGACATCTCTGCAACGGATCATCAGTTGGCAGCTGGTGGAACTCGATTGGTGAGCTGGAGCCGGTGACGTCAAGGATGGTGGTCGCCAGGTCGAGGATCGTCTTCTCCGCCGGATTTCCCAGATTGACTGGGCCGGATTCCGAACTGTCAATCATCAGAATGAGTCCACGAATGAGATCGTCCACGTAGCAGAAGCTCCGGGTCTGGGTTCCCTGACCGTATATCGTCAAAGGTGCACCATTCAGCGCCTGCACAATGAAGCTGGAGACCACCCGGCCATCTGTCGCGCGCATGCCTGGGCCGAACGTGTTGAAGATGCGCACCACCCCGACGTTCACCCCGCGGGAACGGGCGTAAGCCATCGACAGTGCTTCGCTGAAGCGTTTGGCCTCGTCGTACACACTCCTTGGGCCGACCGGGTTGACGTTCCCACAGTATTGCTCAGTCTGTGGATGGATCAGTGGGTTGCCGTAGACCTCGCTGGTTGAGGTGAGAAGGAAGCGAGCCGATTTCCGTTCGGCAAGCAGCAAGGCGTTTTCGGTTCCCCGGCTGCCGACTGCGAGGGTCTGCAGCGGCAACCGGTGGTAGTCGGGCGGCGACGCCGGACTTGCCAAATGCGCGACGACATCAAGCTTCCCCGGACAGGAGAGTCTTTTGCTGACGTCACCGTGCACGAGTGTGAAGTTCGGGTGCTTCACATGTCGCGCAATATTGCTTAACCGCCCCGTCGAAAAGTCGTCGACGCAGACTACTGAATCCCCGCGCATCAACAACGCCCAGCTGAGATGTGACCCGAGAAATCCTGCACCACCTGTTATCAACACCCTCATGGTGTCCCTCGATTTCGCTTGCTTGAAGACCCCACACCACAGAGATTGCTGGTGTGCCTGTACTGCTTCAAGCTACGTTCAGGGCCGCGGGTAATCACCAGTAGCGGATACTCAGGTTTATAACTCTGATACTTGGGATGTACCACGTGGGCAGTTTCCGGTCCGATAGGTTTATGGCGCTGTACCGGTCCAGACCTTCTTCCGTGGTTGGTAGGTTTGCTCTCCTCCGAGCGCGATCACAAACTGGTTGCCGACCCGTTGCACGATTGCACCCTGCAGTGGCACTGGCAGCGGAGATAACAGCGACCAGGAGTTCTGTGTCGGGTTGTAGGCCGTGACCTGCCCGGTGGGCTGAAAATCGTCGACCTGGCCTCCGGCCATAACAATGCGACCGTCCGAGACAAACGTTGCGGCCTCCAGATGGCTCTTCGCTGTTGGCAGGTCAGCAAGTTTTGTCCACTTGTCGGTTCCCGGATCGTAGACGTGCGCGTCCTTTTGCTGCACGTGATGCACATCGTGGCCGTGTTCGCCACCGAGAATGTAGATCTTCCCCGCAATAAGCGCGCTGCTCATATGGTCCTTGGGATTGGGGAGGGGTGCTGCCGTGGCCCACGCCCCGGTACTCATGTTGTAAACGAAGTGATCGCCTACATTCGTGACCCGGTCGGCTGGATTTCCGCTGATGTAATGGAGCTTTCCGGCAGACGCTTCCAAGACGCCTGCACCCCGAGCCTGTGGAAGATGGGTGAGGATCATCCAACTGTTGTTCTGCGGGTCGTACCGATAAACCCGATCGCTGACTTCCTGAGTGGGGTTGTGGTTGACGTCAATGTCCCCCCGGAAGCCGCCACCCAAGTAAATGAATCTCCCATCGTTGGAAATGCCCTGATGGCTTTCCGCGGCCCCTTCGGGGAGGTTTCCGAGATCGACCCAGGTACCTGTGGCCGGCTCGTAGCTCGAGTACCCCCGGATCACGTCGAAGTTCCCGTCGAACCCGCCGAAACGGTAGATCTTGCCGCCCACCGTCGTAGCGGCTGTTTCGAAGATGGCGGTTGGTGCGTCAGGTTGTTCGGACCATGTTTCTGGCCACCAGCCAGCTGGTTGGGGGGTGGTGCCGGTTGGGTAGACCACTTCAATCGCCGAGATCTTCGGCTGATCGACCGACGCCGTGAAGTCAAGGGTCAGAGCACCGTCCGTCACAGTCTGTGAGAGGGTTTTTACCGTAGCGGTCATCGCCCCCACCTCAGCGAAAAGGTCCAGGTCATCGAGTTCAACCGGCCCGCCCTCGAGGTTCACGTCAAACACCCGCTTACCTACACCGCCCGGACCGCCACCGGTGGCACCATGCCAAATCTCCGCAAAATGCAGCCGGACAGTGAACGTTCCCGACTGGCTGACGGGAATCGTATAGTTGAACGCCCCGCGATTCGTCGTCGCGCTCCGCTCGGTCAGGTACAACGCATCATTGACCGTCCCAGCGATCGCCGTCACTTTAGGGTTGCTGTAGGCCTTACCGCCGCTGAACGACCGATCGGCCGCCCACACCATGCCGCCCACCGTCATCTGAGGTCCGCCCGCATTGATCCGCACCACCTCCGGATCAGC